>NZ_BAAALT010000038.1:0-25892 GCF_039528515.1 Luedemannella flava | reverse complement strand
GGCCGGGCGGCCGACGCGGTCGAGGCCGCCGACCGGGCCGTCGACGAGGCGCACGACCGGATCGCGGTGCTGTTCGCGGACGCGGGCGTCGACCTGGGAAGCCGTCGGGCCGGCGGCGCCCGCGAGCCGGACGCGGCGCACTACCAGGAGGCGGCCGCGCTCGCCGCGCTGCGGGCCGAGTCGGCACTCGCGCTCGTCACCCAGCGGCGCGAGCAGAGCGCGCGGCTCGTGGAGCAGGTCGCCGAGGCCGACCGCGAGGGGCAGGTCGCCCGGATGCTGACCATGCAGCTGCAGGCCGACCGGTTCAAGCAGTGGCTGCTCGCCGAGGCGCTGACCACGCTGGTCGACGGCGCGTCGCGGATCCTGCGCGAGCTGTCCGGCGGGCAGTACGACCTGGCGCAGGAGAAGGGCGAGTTCGTGGTCGTCGACCACGGCGACGCGGGCCTGCGCCGGGGCGTGCGGACATTGAGCGGCGGCGAGACGTTCCAGGCCTCCCTGGCCCTGGCACTCGCGCTGTCCGAGCAGCTCGCCGGCATGTCGACAGCGTCGGCCAACCTGGAGTCCATCATGTTGGACGAAGGATTCGGCACCCTCGACGCGGCCACCCTCGACACGGTCGCCGCCACGTTGGAGAACCTCGCCGCGCGCGGCGACCGGATGGTCGGCGTGGTCACCCACGTCGGCGCGCTCGCCGAGCGGATACCCGTCCGGTTCGAGGTGCGTCGCGACGGGCGCGGCATCGCCCGCGTCGAGCGGACGGGGTGAGCGGGGTGCGGGTACACGTCGAGGCCTGGGATCCGCGCTACGGCGCCAACACCGAGGGCGGCGACGGCACCGGCCCGGAGGCGGCCAGCGCCGAGGAGGTCGACCCCGCCGCCGAGCTGCCGCCCGAGGCGTGGCAGCCGCTCGCTCCCCCACCGGATCTGCGCGCCCCCGACGTGGTGCTGCTCGTCGACGGGGTGCGCCGCATCGACGCGCACATGTGGGTCGAGGAGAGCGAGTCCTCGCTGCAACCGTGCCTCGCGGCGTCGTACGCTGCGGGGGTGGTCCGCTGTGACCTGCGGCGGGGCGCGGCGGAGGTGGCCGGCGCCCGGATCGTGCGGGGGCTGTTCACCCCGAGCCCGCTGCTGGAGGACCTCACCACGACCGCCGCGCAGTACGTGGTGAAGCGCGTCGGCGTGCGCGACCCCGGCAAGCTCGCCAACAGCGTGCTGCCGCACCTGCGGGCGCTGGAGGTCGACGTGTCCAGGGAGCAGCGGGCCGACGTGGGCGCCGAGCACGACCTGCTCGTCGTCGACGGCCCGCTGGAGGACCGCGGCGCGCTCCCCCGCGCGATCGGCTACGTCAAGACCCACCGGCGCACCTACCTGCCGCCGACGCTCGCCACGGTGATCACCCGGATCCGGCCGGGCCAGCGCACGCCGTACTTCTCGGTCGGCACCCGCTGGCGGCAGTACTCCTGGTATCTGCGGCTGCCGGGGCCGGTCGGCTCGCCGTGGGCGGGGATCGTGCGGGTCGAGTGCTCGGCGGAGCTGACCCGCGCCGAGGTCACCCACCTGGCGGACCTTTCGGCGGTCACCCTGCCCCGGCTGGCCTCCACCTCGTACAAGGACCCGCGCGCCCCGCAGAACCTGGTGCCCATCGCCGGGCTGGAGAAGAAGCTGCGCGCCATGCTGGGCAACGCGCAGCTGCTGCACCGCGCGCTGCAGTCGGCGGTCGCCGCCGGCAACCGCGCCGCACCCCCGGAAACCCCATGACGGGTACGCGGGTCATTGCGCTGTCCGGGCGTTACGACCTGGGGCGGTCGCTGCGGACGCTGGCGCTGGGCGACGACCCGACGGCCCGGGTGGGCGGCACGGACGCCTGGTGGGCCACCCGCACCCCCGACGGACCCGCGACGCTGCACCTGCGCCACGACGGCGACCGGCTCGCGGCGCGGGCGTGGGGCGTGGGCGCCGGGTGGGTGCTCGACCGGGCCGACGCGGTCGCCGGGCTCCGGGACGACCCCGCCGACTTCGCCGACGTCGCCCGCCGGCACCCCGTCGTGGCGCGTGTGACCCGCGACCTGGGCGGCGTGCGGCTGCCCGCCACCGGGCGCGCGTTCCAGGCCACCGTGCCCATGATCCTGCAGCAGAAGGTGACCGGCCTCGAGGCCAAGCGGTCGCACACGGCGCTCGTGCGCGCCCTCGGCGAACCCGCCCCCGGCCCGGCCGGCGACCTGCCGCCCGGCCTGCTCCTGCCGCCCGTGCCGGCGGCGCTGGCCGCCACGCCGTACTGGGCGTTCCACCCGTGGGGCGTGGAGCAGAAGCGGGCGGACACGGTCCGGCGCGCGGCCGCCGCCGCTGCCGCCATCGACCGGGCCGCCGACGCGACCGCGACCACCCGCCGGCTGACGTCGATTCCCGGGATCGGGCCGTGGACGGCGGCCGAGACGGTCCGGGTGGCGTTCGGCGACCCGGACGTGGTGACGGTCGGCGACTACCACCTGCCGCACCTGGTCACCTGGGCCCTGGCCGGTGAGCCACGCGGCACGGACGAGCGCATGCTGGAGCTGCTCGCCCCGTTCGCGGGGCACCGCGGCCGGGTCGTGACCCTCCTCGGGCTGGCCGGGCTGGGCGCGCCCCGGTTCGGCCCGCGCATGCCGATCAGGTCCTTCGCGCGCTTCTGACACACGGATGGGTGGTTGAATCAGGTCGTGGTGCTGCCGATCAATCCGCCGCTGGAGCCGATGCTCGCGACGAGCGTGCCCGAGCTGCCCACCGGCGAGGGCATGACGTACGAACCCAAGTGGGACGGCTTCCGCTGCATCATCTTCCGCGACGGCGACGAGGTCGAACTCGCCAGCCGGGGCGGCAAATCCATGACCCGGTATTTTCCCGAGGTCGTGGCGCAGGCGCGGGAACAGCTGCCGCCCCGCTGCGTGGTCGACGGGGAGATCGTCGTCGTCCGCCGCGACGAGGGCGCCGAGCCGAAGCTCGACTTCGAGATGCTGGGCCAACGCATCCACCCGGCCGCGTCGCGGGTAAACATGCTGGCCGAGGCCACGCCGGCGTCGTTCATCGCGTTCGACCTGCTGGCGCTCGGCGACGAGCTGTTCACCGAGGAGCCGTACGAGCGCCGGCGCGCCGAGCTGGCGAAGGCGCTGTCGTCGCTCGTACCCCCGATGTACCTGACGGCGACCACCGCGGACGCCGACACCGCCCGACGGTGGTTCGAGCTGTTCGAGGGCGCGGGCCTGGACGGGCTCATCGCGAAGCCCGCCGACATCACGTACGAGCCGGGCAAGCGGCGGATGTTCAAAATCAAGCACTCGCGCACCGCCGACGTGGTCGTGGTCGGCTACCGGCACCACAAGTCCGGGCCGGTGCTCGGGTCGATGCTGCTCGGCCTCTACGACACCGACGGGCGGCTGCACCACGTCGGGGCGAGCGCGTCGTTCACCGCCAAGCGGCGCGAGGAGCTGATCGGGGAGCTGGCGCCGTACCGGGAGGGCGCGGAGGACGACCACCCGTGGCTCGGTGACGGATGGCAGACAGGTCAGCGGGTGCCCAACATGCCGAGCCGGTGGACCGGTAAGAAGGACCAGAGCTGGATCGCGTTGCGGCCCGAGCTGGTCATCGAGGTCGGCTACGACGCCATGGAGGGTGACCGGTTCCGCCACACCGCGCAGTTCAAGCGATTCCGGCCCGACCGTACGCCAGAATCATGCACGTACGAACAGCTGGACCGTCCGGTCCGGTTCAATGTCGACCGGGTGCTCGCCGGCCGGCCGGAGGCCGGCTGATCCCCGGCCCGGGAGGAGACCACGTGCGTCGGCGCCTTGCTGTACTAACCGCCGCCCTGATGCTGGCCGGCGTCGCCGGCTGCGCCGGACCCGAGAGCCAGTGGGTCCAGCCGCGCACCGGCGCGAGCGGGAGCGGCACGGCCGCGCCGACCGGTGGCGCGCCGACCTGGCGCGACTGCGCCGAGATCCCCCGCGAGCTGCTCGGCGGCGTCCCCCGCGGCATCACCTACCAGTGCGCCACGATCAAGGTGCCGCAGGACTGGACGGCGCAGGCCGACGGGAAGACCTTCGACATCGCGCTGCTGCGGGCACGGTCGAGCCGGCAGTCCGACCGGATCGGCTCGCTGCTGATCAACCCGGGCGGGCCGGGCGGCTCGGGCGTCGACTACGCGGTCTACCTCTCGCAGCTACCGGGGCTCAACAGCCGCTTCGACGTGGTGGGCTTCGACCCGCGCGGCGTAGGGCGTTCCACCCAGGTCAAGTGTATGACCGACCAGCAGCTCGACACCCTGTTCGGGTACGACCCGGACCCGGTGAGCAAGGCCGACTTCGACAAGTTCGTCGCCGTCAACCGGGAGGTGTCCGACGCCTGCTCCGCCAAGTACGGCGAGTCGTTGCGGCTGTTCTCCACCGTGCAGACCGCCCGCGACATGGACGCGGTGCGGGCGGCCGTGGGCGACCCCAAGACCACCTACCTGGGGTACTCGTACGGCACCCTGCTCGGCGGCGTGTACGCGCAGCTGTTCCCCACCAACATCCGGGCCATGGTCCTCGACGGGGCGATCGACCCGGCCGAGCAGTCCGAGGCACGCTCCGAGGGGCAGGCCAAGGGCTTCGAGCGCGCCTTCGACAACTTCGCGCAGTGGTGCAAGCAGACCCCGGCCAGCTGCCCCGTGGCGCCCGACCCGCGCGCCGTGGTGCAGGCGCAGCTGGCCGCCGCGCGGACCGCGCCGAAAGCCGGCGCCGGCGGCCGGCTGGCCACCCCGGGCTGGATCTTCACGGCGGTCGTCGCGTCGCTGTACGTCAAGGACGACTGGGAGAAGCTCGGCAAGGCCCTCGACGACCTGCGCGACGGCGACACGACGGCCATCTTCGCCCTCGCCGACGGCTACGCCGAACGGGACCAGAACGGTCACTACACCAACCTGTTCGACGCGAACACCGCGGTGAACTGCACCGACTACGAGACGTACGCCGACCTCGAGCGCATCCGCGTCCTGCAGTCCCAGTGGCGCACGAAGTACCCGCTGTTCGGCGCCGGCCTGGCCATGGGCATGGTGAACTGCGCGGTCTGGCCGTCCAAGCACGACCCGTACCCGGTCGGGCCGGCCACGGGCGCCCCGCCCATCCTGGTGGTCGGCACGCGCGGCGACCCGGCCACCCCGTACGAGCAGACCCCGAAGCTGGCCGCGATGCTCGGCACCGGCGTCGTGCTCACCTGGAACGGCGAGGGCCACACCGCGTACCCGCAGACGGCGTGCATCACCCGCAACGTCAACAACTACCTGATCGACCTGGACGTCCCGGCGAAGGGCACCGTCTGCCCGGCGTAGCTCATGGCGCCACCGTCGCGGAACGTGGGGTCAGAAGTATCGCTTGCTGACGAGCAGTCTCCAGGTGACGCCTGGTTCGGCGATGACGTCGTAGCTCACGTAACTCGGTTTGTCGAGAAGAATGATGCTGGAGACAGCCGGCTGGGCATGCGGACCGCCACAGGTGATCGTGTGGGTGACCCTGACGCCGGTTGGTAACCCGTCGGTGTTCTGCAGGCCCTCCGGCACGCGGATCCTGTCGTACGTTCTGAGCTTGATGTGGGGGCCACCCCAGCAGGACAGGTGGAAGTCGACCGCATCGGACGTGGCCAGCACGGTGCGCCTCAGCAAGCCGGTGAGCGGCCCGAGCTGCAGCGGCAGCAGGTGAGCGGATGTGGACCTGAGGACCAGTTGCTGCGGCGTCCACCGCCGGTCTGACGCGCAGCCGGACAGCACCACGACGACCGCGAGGGCGAGCGCCACCCGCGCCCGCCACCACCTCGACCGCACTCAGTCCTCCGCGCGGGCGCGGCTGGGCTGAACGCGCTTGGGCTCGCCGGGCATCTTCGGGTAGTCCGGCGGGTACGGCAGGTCGCCGTCGCCGGTGCCCGCGTCGCGCTCGGCCCACTCCAGGAGCGGCGCGATGTCATGCGCCACGTCGTCGATCGCGGCGTGCGGGTCGCCGAGCTTGGCGACCCTGTCCGGCACCGTGCGCAGGTCGAAGTCGTCCGGCTCGACGTCGGGCAGCTCGTCCCACGTCACCGGCGTGGATGCCGTGGCCCGGGCGTTCGCCCGCAACGAGTACGCGCACGCGATGGTGCGGTCGCGGGCCATCTGGTTGTAGTCGACGAAGACCTTCGACCCGCGCTCCTCCTTCCACCACTTCGTGGTGACCAGGTCGGGGCGGCGTCGCTCGATCTCCCGCGCCAGGGCGATGGCCGCCCTGCGCACCTCGACGAACGTCCACTCGGATTTGATGCGTATATATATGTGCACGCCCCGCCCGCCGGACGTCTTCGGGTAGCCCACCCAGCCCAGCTCGTCGAGGATCGCGCGCACCTCGGCGGCCACCGCGACCGCGTCGGCGAAGTCGGTGCCGGGTTGGGGGTCGAGGTCGATGCGCAGCTCGTCGGGACGGTCCACATCGGAGCGGCGCACCGGCCAGGGGTGGAACACGATGGTGCCCATCTGCGCCGCCCACGCCACGTGCGCGAGGTCGACCGGGCACAGCTCATCGGCCTTGCGGCCGCTCGGGAACGCGATCTCGGCGGTCTCCAGCCAGGGCGGCACGCCGCGCTGCGGCACCCGCTTCTGGAAGAACATCTCGCCGCCGACGCCCTCGGGGAAGCGCTGCAGCGTCGTCGGGCGCTCCCGCAAGGCGCGCAGGATCCCGTCGCCGACGGCGAGGTAGTAGTTGACCACGTCGAGCTTCGTGAAGCCGCGGTCCGGGAAATAGATCTTGTCGGGGCTGCTCACGCGGACGTCGCGGCCCGCGGCCTGCACCTGAACGCCGGACTTGTTAACTGCCGAACCTGCGGCCATGCCGCGACCCTACCCCGATGGGCCGACAGATTCGGCCCGCACGCGCAGCGTGGGCCGGCCCAGCGGACCGGCCCACGCTGGAACTGCCCGGCGAGCTACCGCCGGGCGTGGCGGGCACCGCGCCGGTGCGCGGCGCGGCCCGCCAGGACAAGCCCCACACCCGCGGCGAGCAGGAGCCCGCCCGCGGACGCGGCCATCGGGGCGCCGGACGACTCCCCCGTGACCGGCAGCATCGCCGGCGCGCCGGCGGGGAACGCCTCCGGCGCGTCGGACGTCGGCCGGGTGACCGGCCGGGACACCGGCTGACCCTGGGCCGTCACCGTCTCCGGCGTCGTCCCACCGCCGCCCGGCACGTCGTCGCCCGGCACGTCGTCGCCGGGCGCGTCGCCCCCGCCACATGCGCCGCCGCAGCGGTGCCCGCCCGGACCGTAACCGCCCCCGATCGGACCGCGCGCCCCCGAGCCGTAGCCGCCTTCGATGGGACCGCGCGCCCCCGACCCGTAGCCGCCCTCGACCGGACCGCGCCCGCCGGAGCCGTAGCCACCCTGACCGCCAGCGCCACGCTGACCGCCAGCGCCACCCTGGTTGCCAGCGCCACCCTGGTTGCCGGCACCGCCCTGGTTGCCCGCACCGTAACCGCCCTGACCGCCGGTCCCGCCGGCGCCACCGCCGTGGTCGTAGCCGTAACCGCCGGCACCGAAGCCGCCGAACCCGGGGCCGCGACCGACCGGCGGCCGGTTGCCGCGACCCGGGCCCTGGGCGGCGCCCGCGCCGGGGCTCGGCACGATGATCCGCTCCGGCGGGTCACCGCCGGCCGCGATGAGCAGCCCGACTTCCCAGGGCAGCTGCCCGCCGATGCCGTACCACTGCCCGCCCGCGCAGCGGCAGTCGCGGGCGGCGGCCCAGTCGGCACGGTCCACGTGGGACACCCTGCCCCCGGCCAGCGCCTGGAGCACCGCGTCCTCGTCGAAGGTGACCTCGTGGGCGACCTCGTCGTTGGCGCGCGCCTGCGTGCCCGGGTCGTCATTGGCCATTGCCGGCGTGGCGATACCACCGACGATCGCCGCGGCGAGCGCGAACGCACCCGTGGTTCTCATCCGAAATCCTCACTTTCCGGTGGTCGGTCAATCCTCTGTGGTTATCGGATGATTAGGCGCATTGGATGTGGCTACCTCACGGCAAGTTGAAACTGCGGTGGGTCTCCCACAGGTTGCGCAGCATGAATAGCTTCTCTTCAAATTCTGGATCTCTGGCCAGGAACCACCCGTCGTAGGGAGCCCGCAGCCGCGTCGTCACCCCCGCGACGTCCACCGCGATCACGATGCGCGCGCCCCGCCGCTCGGTGCGCACGTCCGCCACCCGACGCCACGGCAGGAGCTCCCCCGCCCGGCGCGGCACCGGATGGATGCCCACGTCGTCGACGTCGACCCCGACCGACCTGCCCAGGGCGAGGCCGCACAGCGCGCCGACGGCGGCACCGGCCGCGACCAGGGCGAGTCCGAGCGCCGCCACCCGCCACCACAACAACCCGTCCGGCGTACGGGCGACCGCGCGGCAGCACCGGTCCGCCACCAGCCCGGCGGCGTGCGCAGTCGCGGCCACGCCGAGCAGGACCCCGCCGGCCACGCCACCGTGCCAGGCTCCGCGCGCCATCGCCTGCGTGCCCGTGGGTCGGAGCCTCAGCACCCCCGCAAACCCGCCGATTGATCCCCCACGACTGATCAACGAGCACGGTGGCGGGCGGGCGCGGCGTGCGTACCGTGGAGGTATGACCAACGAGATCCCGGCCGACCAGCTGCCCACCACCGAGGACGAGTGGAAGGCGCGCCTCGACCCGGAGGAGTTCCGGGTGCTGCGCCAGGCCGGCACCGAACGGGCCTTCACCGGGGAGTACACGGACACCGAGACGCCCGGCATGTACGCCTGCCGTGCCTGCGGCGCCCAGCTGTTCTCCAGCGACACGAAGTTCCACTCCGGCTGCGGCTGGCCGTCGTTCGACGAGGCACTGCCGGGCGCCATCCGCTACATCGAGGACCGCACCTTCGGGATGGTCCGCACCGAGGTCCGCTGCGCCCGCTGCGACTCGCACCTGGGCCACGTGTTCTACGGCGAGCGGCAGACCCCGAAGGACACCCGGTACTGCATCAACTCGATCAGCATGCGCCTGAACCCCGATACCTGATGGCTCCCGCGAGACCCGTGTTCGTCGAGGTCTGGCCGCTGATCGCCGACGACGACGGCATGTGGTTGGTCACCGGCCGACGCGCGTGGCGCGCCCGCGGCCCGGTGACGGCCGACGGCACGGGGCACACCGAGGTGGAGCGGGTGCTGTCGACCTACGGCGCCCGCCACGCTCACCGCGCCGTGGCCCCGCCACCTAGCGACGCTGCGCCCGGCCCTCGCGGGCATGTACGACCGCCGATAACCTCTTCCGGGTGACCGTTGCCGCCACCCGCCGCGCGCGGCTGATCACCCTGTTCCCGCTCGACACCGCCTGCGTCACCGCCCCACCCATCGACGCGGCGTCCGAAGTGGAGATCTTCGGTTTCGCGCCCCGGGCCGGGGACTCCGAGGGCGCCGAGACACCCTGGCGGCCACGCGTCACGGACGCCCGCCGATCAGACTTCTCCAGCAGACTGGGCGTGGCCGATACCCTCCGTCTCAGGCAAGGAAGTGCTCAAATAGCTTAATCAGGATGATTCTCCATCTTAGCCGGAGCGGGCGTTGTCGAGTCCACAAAAGGTCATGAAGAGCGAGCGTTGGTGGATCAGCCGTTCCGCCCTGGTGGGAGCCGCCCTCGCCGCCCTCGCCATGATCTGGGGCCTGATCGCCGACGCACAGGTGCTCATCTACGACGGGATCGTGTCGCTGCTGGACGTAGCCATGTCCGGTCTGGCGCTGTTCGCCGCCGGCACGGCGGCGAGCCCGCCGGACCCGCGCTATCCCTTCGGCCGCGAAGCGATCACGCCACTGGTCATCGGCGCCCAGGGCGCCGCCCTCGCGGGCAGCAGCGTCTACGCGATGCTCTCCGCCACCCTGACCATCCTGCACGGCGGCAACACCCCGGATGCCGCTGCCGGAATAGCGTTCGCCGCCTTCAACGCCCTCGCCGTACTCGCGACCAGCTGGTGGTTGCTGCGGGCCCGGCCGGCCACCGACCTGGTCCGGGCCGAAGCGGCGGCGTGGCGGGCCGCGATCCCGCGGACTGTCGGCATCCTGGCCGGATTCACGGTCCTGCTCCTGCTCGACGGCACCGACTGGCACCAGGCCATGCCGTACATCGATCCGGCCATGGTCATCGCCGCCTGCGCGCTCACCCTGCCGACCGCCGTGCGGTTGATCCGGATCAGCCTCGCCGAACTGCTCGAACGGGCACCGGACGAGGCCGTCCAGGCGCCCGTCCGCGACGCCGTGACCAGCGTTGCCCGCCGTACGGGTCTCACGGACGTCGACCTGCGCGTCACCAAACTGGGCGCCAAGCTCTACGTGGAGGTCAACGCCACCGCCCCGGCGGGCGGCATCAGCCTCGCCCAGATCGACGCGGCCCGGCGTGAGCTGCGCGCGGCACTGACCCGGCCTGAGCGAAGACTGTGGTTGAACGTCGAGGTGCACACCCGTGCCGACTACCTGCTGCCCTGATGGTCGAGGAGCCACTGTTCCGGGTCGCGGCCGGCGACGAAGCCGAAGTAGTCGTTGACCGCCGCCACACCGGCGAGGCGGCGCAGCTCCGGCGACAGGTTCAGCAGACCATCGACGCCCACGGCGAGGATGTGGTTGTCGGCCGGGCGCAGCCACGGCACCACGTGTTCGCAGATCAGCGCGCGGCGGGTCGCGGCGCTGCGGTTGTGGCCGGCCGCGTGCCACAGGCGGCCACTGTAGACGACGGCACTTCCCGCCGGCATGACCACCGGGACCAGCTCGTCGGGCGTGGGGCGGCGCCCAGCGGGCCAGCGGTGGCTGCCCGGGACGACCATCGTGGCGCCGTTGTCGGCGGTGAAGTCGTCGAGCGCCCAGATGACGTTCGTCTCCACCTCCACGTCGCGTGGCAGCGGGTAGACGCCGGCGTCGAAATGCACGGCCTGCGCGCCCTGCCCGGGGTCGACAGCCGATAGGAACAACATGCCGAACTGGTGGACCTCGCCCAGTCGCGCCGCGACCAGTTCGCGCACCCGCGGGTGCAGCAGGGTCGTCCCGAACGCGCCGACGTCGCGGAGCAGCCCGTACACGCGGCGGGTGCGGCGGCCGTCGAAGTCGTTGTCGCTCCAGGCGACGCCACTCAGCAGGTGATCCGCGTGCCGGGTAGCCGCGTCCAGCTCGTCGTCCGACAAGATCTCCGGGAGTACGACGAAGCCGTGCTGCTCCAGGGCCGCAACCGGATCGGTCATAGTGCGCGAAGCTAGCAGCGGCGCGTGAGCGACACCATCGAATACCGCACCGCGTCCGGCGTCGGCTCCGCGTCGACGTAGCCGAGTCGCCGGTAGAAGTCGATGACGCGCGTCCGGCTGCTCATCACATCGAGCACCAGGCGGGAGAAGCCCGCGTCCACCGCGTGCCGGTGCGCGTACTCCATGAGCAGCCGTGCCACCCCGTTGCCCTGGTACGACGGGCGCACGTAGAGGCGCTTGACCTCGACGGCGACCGGCAGGGTCGCGGGCCGCAGGCCCACGCAGCCGACGGGCACGTCGCCGGCGTAGGCGAGCAGCAGCGCCCCCGGCGGCGCGTAGACGACGGCCAGGTGCAGGCACTCGTCCCGCAGCAGGTCCGGCAGCTGGTCAACGGCGGCCGGCACGGCTCGCCCCGCCTCGGCCTGCGTCGCCGCCAGGTACTCGAACACCAGGTCCCGGGCCGCGACCAGGTCGCGACTCCCGGCCGCCACAACCCGCACCGCCGACGACTCAACCGACCTTGGGACGAAAGTGTCGCCCGGGCGACATTCCTGTCCCAAGGTCCAACAGCCCGGTCAGGGGTTGCGGCGCAGGCCGCCGCGCAGGGCGACGATGCCGGCCAGGGCGGCGAGCGGGCCGATGACGGCCCAGGTCTTGTCCCCGGACATGGAACTGCCGCCCAGGAGGTTGAGCCCCTGCAGCGTCCACACCGCGCCGGAGAGGATGAGCAGCAGGCCGCCCACGATCAGAATCCATCGCATGCGGGCATTGTGGCCCGCCGACGATCTTTACGCCATGCCCCACTCGGCCCGCAGGTCGGCGAGCATGCCGTGGAAGGTCGGGAACGTCTTCCTCACGCACCGCGGGTCGTCGAGGGTGATGCCCAGCGTGCGCAGGCCGGTGATGGAGAAGCTCATCGCGATGCGGTGGTCGGCGAAGCAGGCGATCTCGGCGCCGACCGGGGTGCCGGGCCGGATCTCGATCCAGTCGCGGCCCGTGGCCACCTCGATGCCGAGGCGGCGCAGGTTCTCCTCGCAGGCCGCGAGGCGGTCGCACTCCTTGACCCGGGTGTTGTAGACGTCCTCGATGCGCACCGGGCCGGTGGCGAACGGGGCGATCGCGGCCAGGGTCGGCATGGTGTCGGAGATGTCGCGCATGTTGACCGTGACGCCGTTCAGCGACGCCGGGCCGGTCACGGTCGTGGACGTGGCGTCCTGGCGCACGTCGCAGCCCATCTGCCGCAACACGTCGGCGAAGCGCACGTCGCCCTGCAGGCTGTCGGTGCCCAGGCCCGGGACGGTGACGGTGCGTCCCGTGACGGCGGCGGCGGCCAGCACGTAGCTGGCGCTCGACGCGTCGGGCTCGATGTCGTAGTCGCGCGCGCCGTACGGCGCCGACGGCACGAGGAACGTGTCGCCGTCGCGGCCGACGCCCACCCCGAACTGCTCCATCATGCGCAGCGTCATCTCGACGTACGGCACGGAGACCATGTCCGTCACCGTGATCGCCAGGCCGTCGGCGGCGAGCGGCCCGGCCAGCAGCAGGGCGGTGAGGAACTGCGACGAGATGCTCGCGTCCAGGGTCAGCGCGCCGCCCTTGAGGCCGCGGCCCACCACCGTGAACGGCAGCCGGCCCGGCTCGCCCTCCTCGCGGACCTCCACCCCGAGGGCGCGCAGCGCGCCGATGAGCGGGTCCATGGGCCGGCGACGCATCTGCGCGGACGCGTCGAAGGCGTACTCCCCATGGCCGGCAGCGGCCAGCGCGGGCAGGAAGCGGGACGCGGTGCCCGCGTCCCGGGTGTACGCGACGGCGCTGGCCACGGGCGGGCCGTCGGGGTGGCCGGTCACCACCCACGCCTCGTCGGCGGACGACACGACGTCGACGCCCAGGGCGCGCAGGCCGTCGGCGAACGCCTCGGTGTCGTCGGAGCGCAGCGGGTGGCGCAGCGTGGTCTCGCCGTCGGCGGCGGCCGCCAGGAACAGGGCCCGCGCCATGATCGACTTTGACCCGGGAACCCGAACAACCGTCGCACTCATGACCACGATCCTAATGCGTCACCCGAACGTGGCCTGCGGCCGCGTCGCGCGGCGATCGCCGCCCGGATCGGGCAGCATGTCCGCATTGGTGCCCGCGCGCGGCGACCGGTCCCGTTGCCGCCGCGCGGGTCCCTCCGACCCGGAAGGAGCTTCCATGGCGGTCTGCGACACCTGCGGCAACGACTACTGGCTCTCGTTCGAGATCCACACGGTGGGCGGCTTCACGCACACCTTCGACTCGTTCGAGTGCGCCGTGACCCGGCTGGCGCCCATCTGCGAGCACTGCTCGTGCCGGATCATCGGGCACGGCGTCGAGGTGGCCGGCAGGTTCTTCTGCTCGGGCCACTGCGCCCGCACCGCGGACGGTTCCGGGGACGGGGCGCAGATCCGCGTCGCCGTGGGCGCCCGACCCGCCTGAGTACGATCGCGGGGTGATCCTGCACGTCGCCCGCTTCGCCGACCTGACGCCGACGGCGCTCTACAACATCCTGCGCCTACGCGTCGACGTGTTCGTCGTCGAGCAGGAGTGCGTCTACCCCGACCTGGACGGGCTCGACCTGCTCGACACCACCCGGCACCTGTGGTTCGCCCCGCCGGACGACCCCGACGAGCCGCGGGCCTACCTGCGGCTCATGTCCGGTCCCGACGGCGACCGGATCGGCCGGGTCTGCACGGCCGCGTCGGCGCGCGGCGCCGGGCTCGCCGGGCGCCTCATGGCGGCGGCCCTGAACCTCGCGACGCCGCCGGTCAGCCTGAACGCCCAGTCGTACCTCACGGGGTTCTACGGGCGCTACGGCTTCGAGGCCGCCGGTGAGGAGTTTCTCGACGACGGCATCCCGCACGTACCGATGCTACGGAAGGCTTGACACGATCTCCGCGACCGTGCGGCGGCGGCCCGTGTAGAACGGGATCTCCTCCCGTACGTGCCGGCGGGCCCCCGACGCGCGCAGGTCGCGCATGAGGTCCACGATCCGGTGCAGCTCGTCGGCCTCGAACGCGAGCATCCACTCGTAGTCGCCCAGCGCGAACGACGCGACCGTGTTGGCGCGCACGTCCGGGTAGCCGCGCGCCATCCTGCCGTGCTCCGCGAGCAGCTCGCGGCGCTCCGCGTCGGGCAGCAGATACCACTCGTACGAGCGCACGAACGGGTACACGCACAGGTACGCCCGGGGGTCCTCGCCGGCCAGGAACGCCGGGATGTGGCTCTTGTTGAACTCGGCCGGCCGGTGCAGGGCCGCCTGAGACCACACGGGCGCCAGGTGGGCGCCGAGCTTGGTGCGGCGGAACAGCCCGTACGCGTCCTGGAGCGCGTCGGCGGTCGGCGCGTGCCACCAGACCATGAGGTCCGCGTCGGCGCGCAGGCCCGCCACGTCGTACGTGCCGCGGACCACAACGTCGTCCTTGGCGAGCGTGGCGAACAGGTCCTCCACCTCGCCGGCGAGGTCCTCGCGCAGCGCCGCCCCCAGCGGCACGGCGGCCTTGTAGACCGACCACATGGCGTACCGGATGCTGGCGTTCAGCTCACGCAACCGCGCCGCGTTGCTCTGCTCCTCGCTCATGCGTTGGATTCTCTCAAGTGTGCCCAGACCGACTCGGCGGCGGTCTCTCCGGATGTGACGCACACCGGGATGCCGACGCCGACGACGGCAGCGCCGGCGAGCCCCAGCCCGGCCGGCAGCGCGGCCCGGGCCGCCGCGACCCGGTCGAGGTGGCCGGGGGCGTACTGCGGCAGCGCCCCGCCCCACCGCGCCACGAGCGTGTCCACGGGATCGGGCAGCTTCAGGTTCATCAGGTCGGTCAGCTCCGACCGGACGAGCTGCACCAGGTCCCCGTCCGTCGCCTGCAGGACGCCCGTGTCGCCGTAGCGGCCCAGCGACGCGCGCACCAGCACCGTGCCGTCGGGCCGGGCCAGGTGCGCCCATTTGGTGGTGAAGAACGTCGCGGCCTTCACCGCGTATCCCTGGTCGGCGGGGACGAGGAAGCCCGACAGGTCCGGCAGCGGCGTGCCGGCCGGCAGCGCGAGCGTGACCAGGGCGATGCTGGCGTAGTCGAGCACGCCGAGGGCGTCGGCCGACGCGGTCGCGGCCTCGGCGAGCAGCCGGGCCGCCGGCCGGCCCGGCACGGCCAGGATCACCGCGTCCGCGTCGAGCGTCCCGGGGTCGCGGGTGGCGCCGATGGTGAGCCGCCACCCCGCGCCGTGGCGGGCCAGCCCACGCACCGGCAGCCCGGTGCGCACCGTGGCCCGCGCCAGCTCGCACACCCCGTCGACCAGCACCGACAGGCCACCATCCACAGTGGAGAACACCGGCACGCCCACGGGCCGCGACGCGGCGCCCTCGGCGAGCGCGGCGCGCANGTCGACCAGCACCGACAGGCCACCATCCACAGTGGAGAACACCGGCACGCCCACGGGCCGCGCGACGGCGCCCTCGGCGAGCGCCGCGCGCAGCGCGTCGCGCAGGGTGTGCGCGGACGTCGCCGTGCGGTGCAGCTGCGGCATCGTGGCCGCCAGCGACAGGTCGTCGGCCCGGCCCGCGTACACCCCGCCAAGCATCGGATCGACCAGCCGCTCGACGACCGCGCCGCCGAACCGCGCCCGCACCAGCTCCCCCACGGCCACGTCGGCACCGCCGTCGAGCAGCGGACGGCCGCCGTCGTGGTCACGGTGCGCGCCCGGCTCCACCAACCCGTCCAGGGCCCCAGGATCAGCGGGTACGCCCACGAGCGTGCCCGCGGGGACGGGCCGCAGGTCACCGTCGACGGCGATGGCGGCCCGCGCGGTCGTCGGGTGCCGCAGCGCGCCGGCGAGCCCGGCCTGGTGCGCCAGTCGCGTCGCGCTCCCCCGACCGTCCGGCGCGGGTGGGCCGCCGGCGGAGGTCAGGAACGCCTCGGCGCCCAGCTCCACCGGGCCGCCCGCCAGGGTGCCCGTGCGCAGCTTCCCGCCGAGCACGCCGGCCTGCTCGACCACCACGATCTCGGGACGCGCGCCCGCCGCGTCCGCGAGCGCCCGTACCCTCGCCGCGGCGGCGAGGCCCGCGATGCCGCCGCCGACCACCACGATCCTCATGCCGTCACCTCCGCTCCGCTTGCTCATGCCCTTATCTCACCAGGCGACCAGTACGGTGGCGGACATGCCACACGAACGCGTTGCCGTTGTCACAGGAGCGGCCCAGGGCATCGGTCGGCGCATCGCCGAGGTGCTGGCCGCCGACGGCTACCGGGTCGCGGCGCTGGACCGCCAGCCCACCCCCGACGTGTCGTTCGCTCACGTCGGGGACGTGTCCTCGGAGGCCGACGTGGCCGCGTTCGCGGCGGCGGTCGCCGACCGTCTCGGGGCCGTGGACCTGCTGGTCAACAACGCGGGCATCGCGTGCATCGCGCCGGCGGAGTCGACCCCGGTGGCCACCTGGCGCCAGGTGCTGGAGGTCAACCTGACCGGTCCGTTCCTGCTCTGCCAGACGTTCGGCGCGGGCATGCTCGACCGGGGCGCGGGCGCGATCGTCAACATCGCCTCCCTGGCGGGCCTGCGCGGGGTGGCCGACCGGTCGGCGTACAACGCGAGCAAGCACGGCCTGCTCGGCCTGACGCGCACGCTGGCCGCCGAGTGGGGCGGCCGGGGGGTACGCGTGAACGCGGTGTGCCCGGGCTGGGTGAAGACGCCGATGGACGTCGACTCCCAGTCGTCGGGCGCGTACGTCGACGCGGACATCACCGACCACGTGCCGCAGGGCCGGTTCGCCTCCCCGGACGACGTCGCGCAGGCGGTGGCGTTCCTCGGCGACCCGGTGCGGGCCGGGTTCATCAACGGCACCGCCCTGTCCGTCGACGGCGGCTGGCACGCCGACGGATCGTGGCAGTCCCTGCGCCTGGCGGCCCGCGACCGCTGACTAGCGGCGCGATGCCTCGTGGATGAGTTCGACCAGGCGGGTGAGCACCGTCGGGTCCGTCTCCGGCAGGACGCCGTGACCCAGGTTGAACACGTGCCCGGGGGTGGCCGCACCCTCGGCGAGCACGCGGCGCGCCTCGGTCTCGACCGCCGGCCACGGGGCGAACAGCGCCGCGGGGTCGAGGTTGCCCTGCACGGCCACGTCCGGACCGAGCCGGGCGCTGGCCACGTCCAGCGGTGTGCGCCAGTCGACGCCGACCACGCTCGCGCCGGCCTCGGCCATGGCCGGCAGCAGCACGGCGGTGCCGACCCCGAAGTGGATGCGCGGCACGTCAGGGAACCCGGCCGCGACCGAGGCGAGCACGGCGGCCGAGTGCGGCAGCACGTAGCGGCGGTAGTCGGCCTCCGACAGCGCCCCGGCCCACGAGTCGAACAGTTGCACCGCCGACGCGCCCGCCGCCACCTGCACGCGCAGGAACTCGGCCGAGATCGCGGCCAGCCGGCCGGCCAGGTCGTGCCACAGGGCGGGCTCGCCGTACATGAGGGCCTTGGTGCGGGTGTAGGTGCGCGACGGCCCGCCCTCGATGAGGTAGGACGCCAGCGTGAACGGCGCGCCGGCGAAGCCGATGAGCGGCGTGCCGCCGAGCTCGGCGCACAGCAGCCGGACGGCCTCGGCGATATCGCCCAGGTCGCCGCCGTCGAGCTTGCCGATCGCGTCGATGTCGGCGGCGGTGCGCACCGGGCGGGCCACGACGGGGCCGACGCCGGGGGCGATGTCGAGGTCCACGCCGGCTGCGGCGAGCGGGACCATGATGTCGGAGAAGAAGATCGCCGCGTCGACCCCGTGGCGGCGGACCGGCTGCAGGGTGACCTCGCAGACGAGGTCGGGGCGCCGGCACGCCTCCAGCATGGGGATGCTCGCGCGGACCTCACGGTATTCCGGCAGGGAGCGGCCCGCCTGGCGCATGAACCACACGGGCGTGTGCGGCACGGGCTGGCGACGGCAGGCCCGCAGGAACGGCGAGTCGGACAGGGCGGTGGCGGTGGAAGTCGTCATCGGTGGCCATCGTGCCACGACCGGGCCGGCCCGGACGGTGCGGCCGGGGACAATTTACGCGTACCCATGTGTGGTTCTGGTCGCCTCGGCGCGCCGCGCCGCGTTGCGGGCCGCAACGCCCCTAGGCTTCCGGCATGGCGCCCCCGACCGCCGTTCCCGCTCTTTTCACCCAGGCCGTCGCGAGCCTTCGCGCCGTCCAGACCCGGCCCGAGATCGAACTGGAGGAGGCTCCCGCACCCCAGCGCCTCGCCCCGTTCGCGCACGCGGTGAACGCCTCCGTGCTGCGCGACGACGACGAGATCGCGACCGGGCGGCTGATCCTCCTGCACGATCCGGCCGGCCACGAGGCGTGGCAGGGCACGTTACGCCTGGTCACCTACGTGAACGCGACCCTGGAGCCGGAGATGGGCACGGACCCGCTGCTGCCCGCCGTCGGGTGGAGCTGGCTCACCGACGCCCTCGCGGAGCAGGGTGCCCGGTCGGTGGCCATCGGCGGCACGGTGACGCAGACGTTCTCCACCCGGTTCGGCGACCTGGCCGGCCCCGCGCCGGACGCGGAGATCGAGATCCGGGCGTCGTGGACGGCGCTCGACGGGCATCTGGACCGCCATCTGCGGGCCTGGACGACGCTGCTCGCGTCGACGGCGGGCCTGCCGCCGCCGGGCGTGGCCCGCCTGCCGGCACGCGACCAGGGCGCGCCGCGCACCTGAGACGCCACGACACACCGATGCGAGGCCCGCGTCATGAACTTTCCTCCGGTTTCCGGGTGGTTGGGGCAACTGAAACCGCAGGCCGGGGCCACCGCGACCGGTCGGTTGACACCGCTCGTGCACGGAGCGCCAGGTCCGACAAACGTGACGTCGCCGACGCGCAGGGGGAACCTGCTGCTGACTCGCGGGTAAGTGACCGTACGGTTGTCTTGTGACCGACGGACCCCACACCCCCGACGAGCCGGCCGTCGTACTCACCGCCCCCCGCGACGGAACGCCGGACCCGGTCTCCACCGAGGGGGAGCTGGCCGGCGTTATAACCCGCCTCAGGGCGGGCACAGGACCGGTGGCCGTGGACGCGGAACGCGCGTCGGGCTACCGGTACACCCATCGCGCGTACCTCGTTCAGCTGCGCCGCGAGGGCGCCGGCTCTTTTCTCATAGATCCCCTGCCGCTCGGCGACCTCTCCGAGGTCAACCGGGCGATCGCCGATACCGAGTGGGTCCTGCACGCCGCGAGCCAGGACCTCCCCTGCCTGTCCGAGATCAACCTGCGTCCCACCCACCTGTTCGACACCGAGCTCGCGGCCCGGCTGGCGAACTTCGAGCGGGTGGGCCTGGCGGCCCTCACCGAGCAGCTGCTCGGGTTCACGCTCGAGAAGCACCACTCGGCCGCCGACTGGTCCACCCGTCCGCTGCCGGCGTCGTGGTTGAGCTACGCGGCCCTGGACGTGGAGCTGCTGGTCGACCTGCGCAACCTGCTCGAGGCGGAGCTGATCCGGCAGGGCAAGCTGGAGTGGGCGCACGAGGAGTTCGCGGCCCTGGCCGCGAGCGCCGGCGACCCGCCGCGGCAGCGTCCCGACCCGTGGCGGCGCACGTCCGGCATCCACAAGATCCGCGGACCGCGGGCGCTGGCCCGGGTCCGGGCCCTCTGGTACGCCCGCGACACCATCGCGTCGCGGCGCGACACGGCGCCGGGCCGGGTGCTGCCCGACTCGGCGATCGTGGCAGCCGCCGAGATGGATCCGCGCGACGAGCGTGAACTGCTGGTGCTGCCGGGGTTCGGCGGTCGGTCGGTGCGCCGGCTCGCCCAGACCTGGCTGGACGCCCTGACCGAGGCGCGGACGCTGCCCAACGAGGCGCTGCCGGTGAACCCGCCGTCGGACGGGCCGCCCCCGCCGCACCGGTGGGCCGAGCGCGACCCGGTCGCGGCGGCCCGGCTGGCGCGGGCCCGCGAGGTCGTGACCCGGCTCGCGGGCGAGCACACCCTGCCGCCGGAGAACCTGATCACGCCGGACCTGGTGCGCCGCCTCGCGTGGGCGCCGCCGGACAAGATCACGGGCGACACGGTCGCCGAGGCGCTGTCCACCAGCGGCGCCCGGGCCTGGCAGGTGGGCCTGATCGCCGACGAACTGGCGGTGGCGCTAACGGCCGAATAACGGTGTGCGATGTGCCACGGTGGGTGTGATGCGGACCGTAGTTACTAACGAGTAGCATCTAGCTCAGGCTCCGGCACCGCGCCGTTGAGCCGGCACACCACGACCAGGGAGGCTCGCTGTGCCGCAAGACACCGCCGTGAGGAGCCCGCTACACGACGTCGTCTTCGTCGACGGCGTGCGCACGCCGTTCGGCAAGGCCGGTGGCATGTACGCCGGGACCCGCGCGGATGATCTCGTCATCCGCTGCATCCGGGAGCTGATGCGGCGCAACCCGTCGCTGCCGCCGGAACGGGTCGACGAGGTGGCCATCGCGGCCACCACGCAGATCGGCGATCAGGGCCTGACGATCGGCCGCACGGCCGCGCTGCTGTCCGGGCTGCCCAAGACGGTGCCCGGCTTCGCCATCGACCGGATGTGCGCCGGCGCGATGACCGCCGTGACGACGGTCGCCAGCGGCATCGCCGTCGGTGCGTACGACGTCGCGATCGCGGGCGGCGTCGAGCACATGGGCCGCCACCCGATGGGCGAGGGCGTCGACCCGAACCCCCGCATCATCGCGGAGAAGCTGGTCGACCCGTCGGCCCTGGTCATGGGCTCCACGGCGGAGAACCTGCACGACCGCGTCCCGGGGATCACCAAGGAGCGCACCGACCGGTTCGCGCTCGCCTCCCAGCAGAAGACGGCCAAGGCGTACGCGGCCGGCAAGCTGCAGCCGGACCTGGTCACCGTCGCCACCCGTGACCCGGCCACCGGCTGGGGCCTGGCGACCGTCGACGAGGCCCCGCGCGACACGTCGATGGAGAAGCTGGCCTCGCTCAAGACCCCGTTCCGCCCGCACGGCCGGGTCACCGCGGGCAACGCGGCCGGCCTCAACGACGGCGCGACCGCCTGCCTGCTGGCCCGCGCCGACGTGGCCGAGGAGCTCGGCCTGCCGATCGCCATGCGGATGGTGTCCTTCGGCTTCGTCGGCGTGGAGCCCGAGGTGATGGGCGTCGGCCCGATCCCGTCGACGGAGAAGGCGCTGCGCAAGGCCGGCCTGTCCATCTCCGATATCGGGCTGTTCGAGCTCAACGAGGCATTCGCCGTGCAGGTGCTGGCCTTCCTCGACCACTTCGGCATCGCCGACGACGACCCGCGGGTCAACCCGTGGGGCGGCGCGATCGCGCTGGGCCACCCGCTCGCCAGCTCCGGCGTGCGGCTGATGACCCAGCTCGCCCGGCACTTCGCGGAGCACCCCGAGGTGCGTTACGGCCTGACCGCCATGTGCATCGGCATCGGCATGGGCGGCACGGTCATCTGGGAGAACCCGCACTGGACCGGCACGGAGGAGAACTGATGATGGACCCCGCCTTCCCGAACGAGGTCGTGACGCAGTCCCTTCTGCGCTACGTGCAGGTGCCGGGCCTGGACAGGCCAGCGGCGCTGATCACGCTGGACAACGGGCACGACCACCGCAAGCCCAACACGCTCGGCCCGGCCGGCCTGGCCAACCTCGACACCGCCATCGACACGGCGATCGAGGCGAACCCGGCGTTCATCGCCGTCACCGGCAAGCCGTACATCTTCTGCGTGGGCGCCGACATCACCGGCATGCCGCTGCTCACCGGCCGCGAGCAGGCCGTCGAGATCGGCGAGCTGGGCCACCGGGTCTTCGCGAAGCTGCGCGACGCGACCGTGCCCACGTTCGCGTTCGTCAACGGCGCGGCCATGGGCGGCGGCCTGGAGCTGGCGCTGCACGCCGACTACCGCACCCTGTCCAAGGGCGCGGCGGCCCTGGCGCTGCCCGAGGTGTTCCTCGGCCTGATCCCGGGCTGGGGCGGCTCGCAGCTGCTGCCCAACCTCATCGGCATCCCCGGCGCGGTCCAGGTGATCATCCAGAACCCGCTCATGCAGAACAAGATGCTGCGTCCGGAGCAGGCCCACGAGCTGGGCATCTCCGACGCGCTGTTCGATCCGGCCGACTTTCTGGAGCGCTCGCTGGAGTGGGCGGCGGGCGTGGTGCGTGGCGACATCACCGTGCAGCGCCAGGAGATCGACCGTGACATGTGGGACGGGGTGCTGTTCTTCGCCCGCAAGCTGCTCGACGAGAAGCTGCACGGCGCTGTCCCGTCCGCGCACAAGGCGCTGGAGCTGTTGGCGCTGGCGAAGGAGGCGTCGTTCGCCGAGGGCACCGCCGCGGAGACGACGGCGCTGGCCGACCTCATCATGACCGACGAGCTGCGCAGCGGCCTGTACGCGTTCGACCTCGTGCAGCGCCGGGCCAAGCGGCCCGCCGGCGCGCCCGGCTCCGGCCTGGCCCGCGACGTCACCAAGGTCGGCGTGGTCGGCGCGGGCCTCATGGCCTCGCAGATGGCGCTGCTGTTCGCCCGCCGCCTGGAGGTCCCCGTCGTCCTCACCGACCTGGACCAGGCCCGGGTGGACAAGGGCGTCGCGTACGTGCACGGCGAGATCGACAAGCTGGTGGCCAAGGGCCGCATGGACGCCGGCAAGGCCGCCAAGCTGCGCGGCCTCGTCTCCGGCTCGGTCGACAAGAGCGTCTTCGCCGACGCCGACTTCGTCATCGAGGCGGTGTTCGAGGAGCTCGGCGTCAAGAAGCAGGTGTGGGCCGAGCTCGAGAAGATCGTGTCGCCGGAGTGCGTGCTGGCCACGAACACCTCGTCGCTGTCGGTGACGGCGATGGGCGAGGACCTGGAGCACCCGGAGCGCCTGGTCGGGTTCCACTTCTTCAACCCGGTCGCGGTCATGCCGCTCGTGGAGATCATCCGCGCGGAGCGCACCGACGACGCCACCCTCGCGACGGCGTTCGCGGTGGGCAAGCAGCTCAAGAAGTCCTGCGTCCTCGTCAAGGACGCGCCGGCCTTCGTGGTGAACCGGGTGCTCACCCGGTTCCTGGGCGAGATCCTGGGCGCGATCGACGGCGGCACGCCGGCGCAGGTCGCCGACACCGCGCTGGACCCGCTGGGCCTGCCCATGCGCCCGCTCGCGCTGCTGCAGCTCGTCGGCCCGGCCGTGGCGCACCACGTGGGCGGGACGCTGCACGCGGCGTTCCCGGACCGGTTCGCGGTGAGCGAGAACCTGGGCCGCATCGCGGCGTCGGGCAAGCCGCTGCTGGTCGACGACGAGATCAACCCCGAGGTCGCCGGCCTGCTCGTGGTGGGCGACAACCCGCTCACGGCCGAGCAGGTGCGCGAGCGCGCCCTGACCGCGCTGGCCCAGGAGATCCGCCTGATGCTGGACGAGGGCGTCGTCGCCGAGGCGCAGGACATCGACCTGTGCATGATCCTCGGCGCGGGTTGGCCGTTCCACCTGGGCGGCGTGACCCCGTACCTGGACCGGACGGGCACCTCGGAGCGGGTCACCGGCCGCCGGTTCCTGCCGGCCGGCGTGGCGAGCCTGCCCGCCTGACGCCTCACTCAATCCCTCGGTGACGAAGGGCGGGCCGGTCGAACCGGCCCGCCCTTGTCCGTACCAGTGGATTATTTTGCCTGTTCCATCGCGGCGATGAACGCGTCCGGCGTCAGCTCGCCGCCGAACAGCTTCTGCAGGTTGGTGTTGAGCGCCTCGCCCACGGCCGGGGTGAGCGCCTGGTCCCACGACTGCGTGAACGTGGGCGCCCGCACCGCGAGGCGGTAGGTGAACCGCGCGAAGTCGGCGTTGTCCCCGACCAGCTTGTTCTCGACGCCCTTCACGGCCGGGACCTGGCCCGACGCGATGAGGTCGTTGATGTACGTCTCCGACGCCAGCGTCTCCACCACGAAGCGCACGGCGGGCTCCGCCAGCGGCGAGTTGGCGCGCACCGAGAAGTAGTTGCTCGGGTTGCCGACGACCGCGAGCGGATTTCCCTTGCCGCCGGTCACGGCGGGAAACGCGACCCAGCCGAGGTCGCCGCTCTTCAGGAACGCGGGGTTGTCGATGTCCTGGTTGCCGTACTCCCAGCTGCCCATCAGGTGCATCGCCGCCTGGCCGGTCGCGAGCAGCCGCGACGCGCCGGACTTGTCGTACTCCACCTTTGCGAAGTCGCTGCCGAACGCGCCGGCCTTGGCCAGCTCCTGGCACATGGTGACCGCGCGGCGCACGTCGGCGTGGCGCCACGCGCCGGACTTGCCGGCGGCGATGTCGGCGAAGCGGGCCGCGCCGCCGACCCGGTCGAGCAGGTACTCCAGCCACATGAGCTCGGTCCAGCCCTGCGCGCCGGCCAGGGCGATCGGGGTGATGTTCCTCGCCTTGAAGACGTCCACGAGGGCGAGCAGGTCGGCGTACGTGCCCGGCGGCTCCACGTCGGCGTCCCGGAAGACCTTCTTGTTGTAGAAGAGGATGACCGGCTGGATGCCGTTGAGCGGCAGACCGTACTGCACGCCGTCGACCTTGCCCACGGCCAGCACGCTGGGCAGGAACGACTTCGCGATGTCGGCGCGCTCCGCGAGGGCCGGGGTGAGGTCGCGCACCTGTCCGGTGCGCACGTACTGCGCGAGGTTGCCGCCGCCCCAGTTGAAGAACACGTCAGGCGCCGACGACGTGCCCATCACCGCGGCGAGCTTCTGCTTGTATGTGTCGTTGTTCCAGGTCGTGAGCCGGGCGCCGGTGCCCGAGTCGCCGTTGAACTGCAGCACGCCACGCTGGATGATCGGTTCGTTGTTGGCATCCTGCAACGCCCATACCTGGACGTACTCGCCGGGTTTGTTGTCGACGCGGGGTGGCCCGCCACACGCGGCGAACGCGCCGAGCAGCGCTGCCATGGCCAGGCTGGTGATGGTGGTACCGATCCGTTTATGGACACGCACGGACGTAGGTCCTTCCGTGAGACCTGAGGAGAGCGGGATCCCACGAATGCCACACGTGGAGAGGGGTGGTCCACGTCGGCACGCAGCGGTCCCCCGAAACGTTTCGTTTGCGGAACGTTAAGAGCCTGAAACCGTCGAGTCAATCGACTAGAAGGTTTCATTATGATCGCGACTCTGCCAAGGGTGGGATCGGGGTCCCCAGCTCGAAATGTTTCGGGACACCTGACCAGTGCGGGCACGCTCGAGCCCCTTGTCGCAGTTGCGGACACGCACGGAGCATCGAACTGTCTAAATCGGACACGGCGAAAGCTTCACGCCGGTCGATAGTTTGCGCAAGTCGTTGACCGGATGTTGACGCGGCCCAGAGAATGGCACCGCATAGAAGCCTCACCATATGTGCACCCGTCCACGGTTCCGTCGCGCCCGGGCCACCCCGGCGCGCGGGACGGTGGCCGCACCTGAGGCCCGGAGAAACCGATCCATCAGGATCAGCGTCCCCGCACGAGGAGCAACAGAATGATCACCAGATCCGCCTCCGGCAGTCGGCCGTCGCCGCGCCGGTCACGCATCCGCGCCGCGATCGCCATCGGTGCGGTCGCGGCCGTGGGCGCGGGCGTGGCCGTCGCGCTGTCGTCGACGGCGACCGCCGCCGAGAGCACCCTGGGCGCGGCGGCCGCGCAGTCGGGCCGTTACTTCGGCACCGCGATCAGTGCCAGCAGGATGTCCGACTCGACCTACCTG
>NZ_BAAALT010000037.1:0-22785 GCF_039528515.1 Luedemannella flava | reverse complement strand
GGCCGCCGCCGACGACGCGCCGCGCGGCCGCGAGGCGTACCCGGCCTTCGTGGTCAGCGCCGGCGGTCTCGACCTGCGGGTCGCCTCCGCCGCCAGCCCCACGGTCGCGGCACTGCTCGGCCAGGCCGCCCAGCAGCTCGGCGGCGGCCAGCCCGTGACGGTCACCGACGTGGTGGCCAGTCCGGTCGACGACCCGCGCGGCGGCGGCTTCGCCTCCGGGTTCCTGCCGCTCGTGCTCACCAGCCTGGTCGCGGGCGCGCTGCTCGGGCTGCTCATCCCCGGACGGGGCGCCCGGTTCGCCGGCGTGGCCGGCTACGCGGTGCTGGCCGGCCCCGTCGGTGCCGCCGTCCTGCACGGGCTGGGCATCCTCACCGGCGGGTATCTCGTCGAGGCCGGCGTGATCGGGCTGATCGCCCTGGCCATCAGCGGCGCGGTCGCGGGGCTCGCCGCCGTGCTCGGCCGGCCCGGCGTCGCGCTCGGGGCGCTGCTCGTGTTCGTCCTCGCCAACCCCATCTCCGGGGTGGCCGCCGCACCCGAGCTGCTGCCCGCGCCGTGGGGCGCGATCGGGCAGCTGTTCCCGCCCGGCGCGGGCGCGAGCCTGCTGCGCTCGGCGTCGTTCTTCGACGGCGCGGCGAGCGGGACCCCGCTGCTCGTGCTCGGCTGCTGGGCCGTCGCCGGCCTGGCGCTGCTCGCGATCGGCCGTCCGCGCCCGACGGGCGACGCCGCGTCCGCCCCGGACAAGGAGGCCGCGCTGGTCGGCTGAGGTGATCCGGGCGCCCTCTCAGGAGGGCGCCCGGCCGAGGTCCACGGTCACGCCGTCCGCCGCGCCGAGCAGCCGGACCGGCGTGACCGCCGCGTACCCGTCGGCGAGCAGGGCGAGATCGCTGCCCGGGAGCTGCCGGGCGCCCGACTCCTCCAGGGACACCCGCACGTAGTCGTGGCCGGACTCGGCGACCGCCATCTGCACCTGACCGAACGGGGCGAGCGTCGCCTGGCGGACGCCGGCGAGCTGGTCGGGCGCCAGGTCGGGCACGTTGACGTTGAGCATGGTGCCCGCCCCCGCCGTGTGCAGCCAGGGCAGCAGCCGGACCGCCACGTCGGCGGCCGTGCCCCAGTGCCGGGTCTCGTCGTCGACCAGGTCCAGTGCCGCGATCACGGCGCCGCCGCTGCCGGCGCCCCGCGCGACGACGGGGGAGATGACGTCCAGCGACACCGCCATGCCGCGCAGGCCGTTCATCGCGGCGGTCAGCGCCGCGCCGACCGTGCCGGAGTGCAGGATGCCGTGCCCGGCGTTGGCACCCTTGTTGACGCCGGACAGCACCACGTCCGGGACCGGCCCGAACGCACCGAGGCCGGCCAGCAGCGTGATGTAGGAGGGCGAGGCGGCCACCGCGTACGCGGGAACGCCGTCGAGATCGGTGCGGTCGAACGCCACCCGGCCGTTCACCGTGACGGCCGTGAGCGCGGCGCTCGTGCCGCTGGACTCGTGCCTCGGCGCGGCCACTGTCACGTCGAGGCCCCGGTCGGCCGCCGCGCGCGCGAGCCACCGGAGGCCGGGCGCGGCGATGCCGTCGTCATTGGTGACGAGTACGCGGGTCATGCGCCCACCGCGGCCAGCCGGACCCGGCCGGCGAGTTCCGTGACGGCCTCCGCCCGGCCGGTGCCCAGTCCGTGGCGGGTGACGTTGAGCGCGCCCGCGGCCGCACCCGTGCGGACCGCCTCGGTCAGGTCGCCGCCGCGCGCCAGCACCGCGGCCACCCCGGCGGTCATCGAGTCCCCGGCGCCGCGGTGGTCCACGACCTGCAGCGACGGCAGGTGCACCTCGATCAGGTCGTCGTCGAGCAGTGCCAACGCCGGCTCATCGGCACGGCTGATGAGCACCGAGCCGGCGCCCTCCACCCGCAGCCGGCGCGCCGCGTCGGCCATCGCGGCGACCGAGCCGTCACGGGCACGCCCGTCGCGCAGCAGCTCCTCGTGGCTGACCTTGAGAAACGCCACCCCGCCGGCGAGTACGGCCGTCAGCAGGTCGCCGGAGAGGTCGGCGACCACCCGCGCCCCGTGGACCGCGAGGTCGGCCGCGAGGCGCCGGTACACGTCGGCGTCGATGACCGTCGCGTCGGCCGGGCCGCTGAGCAGGCTCACCGCCGCGCGCAGCCCTTCGCCCAGCGCCACGCTGTAGAGCTCGTCCACGTCGTGACGGGTCATCGGGTCGCCCGGGTGCTCGGCCACCAGCGTGCGGGTGCCGTCGCGCCGGTCGTGCACGTACCAGCCGTTGGTGCCGTCGCGCGGCACGGCCCGCACGGTGACGTCCTCCTCGGCGAGGAGTTTGCCGAGCACGTTGCCGGTCTCGCCGCCCATGGCCGCGCACAGCACGACGGACCCGCCGAGCGCGGCGATCATCCGGGCCTGCCAGACGCCCTGCCCGCCCGGGTGCACGTGCAGGTCGACGGCGTCGGCCCGCTGCTCGATGGTGACCGTGAGCAGCGGCGCCGGTGCGAACACCATGACGGGGTCGCCCATGGGGACAGTCTCCACCGTCGGGGGCGGTGGGGGCCGCCGATCAGGCGGCGGGTTGCGCGGCGAGGTTCCGGCCGGCCCACAGGTAGGCCGCCGCGCCGGTCACCACGACCGCGATCACGACGAACAGCAGCCGGTAGTCGATCAGTTGGATCAGACCCGCGCCGAGGGCGATGGACAGCGTCTGCGGCAGGCTGAACACCGCGCCCGACGCGGTGGAGACGCGGCCGATGAGGGCCGACGGGGTGGTGCGCTGGATCAGCGTGGGGATGCTGACGGTCGCGATCGTCAGGCCGAACCCGAACAGCACCGAGCCGGTCAGCCCGAGCACCAGCTGCGGGTAGATCAGGAAGGCCGCCCCGACGGCGAAGCACGCCACCCCGAGGCCGAGACCGCCGACCTCGCCGAGGCGGCGCACGACGCGGGCCGCGACCAGGCCGCCGACCACCGCACCGGCACCCTGCAGGCAGATCAGCACGCTGACGAACGCGGGCGGGCGGTGCAGTCCCTCGTCGACGTACGAGAAGACGATCGTCTCGAGGAAGCCGATGACGGTCGCGACTATGACGAGGCCGACGGTGACCCGACGCAGGGCCGGCTGGCGGACCAGGAAGCGCACGCCGGCCGACACCTCGCCGGCCCAGCCCTGGGGCGCCGGCGCGCCCGGCGCGGCGCTCTCGCCAGCGGGTACCCGGATGAGGGCGATGGCCGCCGCGGCGAGCAGGAGGCCGACGATGGCGCAACCCACCACCGTGGCCGCGCCCAGCGTCGTGAACAGCGCGGCGCCGCCCAGCGGCCCGACCAGGCGCAGGCCCTGCCGGACCGTCTGCAGCAGACCGTTGCCCGCCGCGAGGTCGGCCGGGGGCAGGAGCTGCTGGATCAGGCCGTCCAGCGCGCCGGTGACGGTGAACATGGACAGTCCGTAGAGCACGGCGACGACGAAGATGATCCACAGTTGGGCGCGACCGTGGACGGCGAACAGGGGAGTCAGTGCCACGGCGGTGGCCGCGTTCGCCACGACGAGGAAGCCGCGGCGGGGGAACTGGTCGACCACCCAGCCGAGCAGCGGCGAGACGATGGCCGGGGCGACGACCGCGAGCAGGGCGAGGCCGGCCATCGAGCTGGATCCGGTGAGCTCCTTGACCCAGACGGCCAGCATCAGCAGCAGGAGCGACTCACCGGTCATGCTGGCGGTGAGGCCGGTGAAGAGGATCCGGAAGTCGCGGCGGCGCAGCAGGTCCCACATGGGTGGCCCTCCTTAGGGCTGAGGGGGAGCGGGGCGGCTCGGGACGGCCCAGGACACGATCGAGACGGGCCGGGCGTCCGCCGGTCGGCGGGTCGGGTCGGCGACCCGGTCGGCGTGCCGGAGCATCAGCTCGACGATCGTCCGGCTGAACTCGGTGAGCTCCTCGACGGTGAGCCAGGCGAAGCCCGAGCCGAGGAACGCGGCGTCCTGCCACTCGGGGGGCTCGGCCGTGCGGCCGGCCTGCCAGGCGCGCAGCGTGGCCAGCTCGCGGTCGAGGCGCAGTTGGCTCAGCTCGTCGCCGATCCGGGCCGCGTCGGGGCTGTCGTCGGAGTGGCCGTAGACCGTGGATCGGACGACGATGCGCCACGGCCGGTTGCGGCCCCTGCCCTCGCCCGTCTCCTCGACGTAGCCGTAGCGGGCGAGCTGGCGCAGGTGCCACGAGCAGTTGGCGGGGCTCTCGCCGACGACCCCGGCCAGCTCGGTCGCGGTGGCGGGGCCGCCGATCATCAGCTCGTCCAGCAGGCGCATGCGCAGCGGGTGGGCCAGCGCGCGCAGCTCGCGGGGGTCCGTGACGCGGTGCTCTTCCGTCATGCTCGAAAGAGTATCTTCGAAAGGACCCTTTTAAAAGACTTCTTTAGTACGCTGTTCCGCACGGCCGTCCCCGTCGCTAGACTCCCGCCATGTCCGGCTCGTATGGCCTCCTGGTGCTGCTCGAGTTCGGGCTGGCGATCGCGACCGCGGTGGGCCTGATCTTCATCACCGCCCCCTACGGCAGGCACGGCCGCGCCGGGTGGGGCCCCACCGTCCCGGCGCGGGTCGCGTGGATCGTCATGGAGTCGCCCGCCCCGCTGCTGTTCCTCGGCGTCTTCCTCGCCGGCGAGCACCGGGCCGACGTCGTGCCGCTCGTCCTCCTCGGTCTGTGGCAGCTGCACTACGTGCAGCGCACCTTCGTGTACCCGTTCCTGCTGCGCGGCGGCGCCCGGATGCCGGTGAGCATCATGGCGATGGCGATCGCGTTCAACACGCTCAACGCGTACATCAACGCCCGGTGGGTCTCGTCGGTCGGGACCTATCCGACCGACTGGCTGACCGATCCGCGCTTCGTGCTGGGCGTGCTGGTCTTCCTCACGGGGTACTCGGTGAACCTGTGGGCCGACCGCGTGCTGCGTGGCCTGCGCACCGCCGGCAACGGCTACCAGATCCCGCGCGGCGGCCTCTACCGTTGGGTGTCCTGCCCGAACTACCTGGGCGAGATCGTCGAGTGGTTCGGCTGGGCGCTGACCACCTGGTCGCCGGCCGGGCTGGCGTTCGCGGTCTACACGGCCGCCAACCTCGCGCCGCGCGCCGTCTCGAACCACCGCTGGTACCGCGAACGGTTCCCCGACTATCCGCCGCAGCGTCGGGCGCTCATCCCGTTTCTGGCGTAGTGGCGCCGTTTGGCGCGTGTCCACGTAGTACACGTGAAGTACATGCGAATAATCTTTAGGTATTACTGACGGTGGGTAGTGGGTTGCGTAGCGTTAATTAGGGCGCCTCGTTGAGGCGCCGTTCCTGATGGTTCATGGAGTACGAGTGTCTGATTGAAATCTGGCGTCTGTCACGAAAGGGAAAGACCATGACACGCCTTCGATTCAGGCTTTTCGCAGTTCTCGTCGGGATCCTGTTCGCGCTCGGCGTGGGCGCGGGCTCTGCGGCCGCTAACCCGACTCCTATCCAGTCGACCCAGGTCACCCACAGCGTCGAGGCCACGTCCAACGGTTGGTGGCCGTGGTGGGGCGGCTACGGCTACGGCGGCTACGGCGGCTGGTGGTCGCCGTGGTACGGCAGCAGTTGGTGGGGGCCCTGGTGGTGGTAGGACCGCCATCGTCAACCGAGGGAGCGCGCCCGGCGGGACGCGCTCCCTCCGTCCGTGCGGCCCCGCCTGTCGTGGTGTCGTCCGGAATGGATTCCGCCGCACCTATCTGGCGATATTGCCCAGTGTCGCTCCCGCGCCCCCTGTGAGGTGCCGGTACGTGCGGCTACCATGCCGTCCATGGGTGAGGGCCGCGCTGGGACGGTGGAGTTGCGGAACGTCACCAAGCGCTACGCCGGCTCCGCACCCGTGCTCGACGGGGTCAACCTGACGGTCGCGCCGGGCGATGTGGTCGGCGTCGTCGGCGCCAACGGGTGCGGCAAGTCGACGCTGCTGCGCATCATGGTCGGCCTGTCCACGCCCACGGCCGGCACGGTCACGGGCCGTCCCGCCGTCGTCGGCTACGTGCCCGAGAAGCTGCCGGGCCATGGGCGCGTCTCCGCCCGGGCGTACCTGACCCACCTCGGCCGCATCCGTGGGCTGTCCGGCCGTCAGGCCGCGGGCCGGGCGCGCGAGCTGCTCGACCGGCTCTCGCTGGTCGGCGGCGCCGGCACGAGCCTGCGCCGGCTGTCCAAGGGCAACGCCCAGAAGGTCGCGCTGGCCCAGGCGCTGCTCGTGCCCCCCGGTCTGCTCGTGCTCGACGAGCCGTGGTCGGGCCTCGACGCCACCGCGCACGAGGTGCTGGCGGAGCTCGTCAAGGAGGTCGCCGCGGCGGGCGGCGCCGTCGTGTTCACCGACCACCGCGAGGCCGTCGTCGCCGCGAACGCCTCGGCGGTGCACCACATCGCGGGCGGCCGGCTGACCCCGGTCGCCCGCGACCGCGGCGCCTCGACGGCCCAGGTCGAGCTCACCCCGGGCGGCCCGGGCGTCAAGTGGCCGCACTGGCCCAGCCTGCCCGGTGTGGTCGACGCGACCGTCGGCGACCGGTCGGTCGCGCTCACCGTGCTCGACCCGTACTGCGATGAACTGCTCTTCCAGGCCATCCGCAACGGCTGGTCGGTGGCGGGGGTGCGCCGATGACCGCGCTGGTCCGGTACTCGCTGTCGATGCTGGTGCGCAGCCAGGGCTACATCGCGCCGTTCGTCCTGTTCGGCTCGGCGGTCGTGGTGCTCACCACCAACGACTTCGGCCCGATCGCCGGCACCTACTCGGCGTGCGCGCTCATCCAGTTCGTCTGCATGCTCTGGTTCACGGTCGCGATCGTCAACACCGAGGACCGCACGCAGCGCTCGCTGACGGTGGTCGCCGCGGGCGGCCAGCGGCGGGTGCTCGTCGCCAACGTGCTCGCCGCGACCGTCGTCTGCGTCGGGCTGAGCGCCGTGGGCCTGGTCTACCCGATCTACGCGGGCACGCACGACGTCGCGCCCGCCGACCTGGCGGTCGGCGCGCTCGCCCAGCTGACCTGCGGGTTCGCGGGCACCGCCGCCGGGCTGCTGTGCTCGCGGCTCGTCATCCCCAAAGCCGGGTACGCGGTGTTCGCGAGCCTCGCCGCGATCGGTGTCATGACGATGGTCCGGCCGGTCCCGCCGGTCGGCCCGGTCATGGCGCTGCTGTCGTCGGCCACGGCACCCGACCGCATGCTCGGACCGGTCGCGGCGATGGGCGCGCTGTCCGTGGTGATGCTCGTCGCCAGCGTGCTCGTCGCCGAGCTCATCGTCCGCCAGCAGGACTGACGAGCGATCGCTGACAGTACGTACCATCGGGGGCATGTTGCGCTCGGTGTGGGACGAGCCCCGACCGCCGCACCCCCCGGCCCGCGGCTGGCGGGACTGGGCGCTCGTCGGCGTGGTGGTCGCGGGTGCCCTGACCGAGGTGGCGGTGCGGCAAGGCCTGGCGTGGTCGTGGCTGTCGGCCGCGACGGCGATCGGGTTGGCGCCGACCCTGTTGTGGCGGCGGGCCCGCCCGCTGCTCATGGCGGCGATCGCGTTCGGCACGTGCGCGGCCATCTCGCTGGCGATCGGCCGGGACCCGGACTTCAACAGCCTGGCGTTCGTGCTGCTGCTCGTGTACTCGCTGTTCCGGTGGGGTTCGGGGCGCGAGTTCCTGCTCGGGTCGCTGATCGTGGCGGCAAAGGTGGGCCTGTCGCTGGTCATGGGCGAGCTGACCCTGCCGGACGCGATCGGCGGCCTGGTCGTGCTGTCCGCGACGTCGGCGATCGGCGCCGCCCTGCGCTACCGCACCCGGTCGCGGCTGCGCGAGATCGACCAGGTGACCCTGCTGGAGCGGGCGCGCATCGCCCGCGACCTGCACGACACGGTCGCCCATCACGTGTCGGCCATCGCGATCCGCGCCCAGGCGGGCCTCGCGGTCGCGCCCGGCCGCCCGGAGGCCGCGACGGAGGCGCTGCGCGTCATCGAGGCCGAGGCGTCGCGCACGCTGGCCGAGATGCGGGCCATGGTCCGCGCGCTGCGCGGCGACGTGCCCGCGCAGCGGTCGCCCGGCCCGCGCGTGGAGGACCTGCGGCAGCTCGCGGCCGCGCCCGGCGGGCCGCCCGTGGACATCGAGCTCATCGGCGACCTGGCCGACCTGCCCGTGCCGGTCGGCGCCGCGATCTACCGGCTGGCCCAGGAGGCGCTCACCAACGCCCGCCGGCACGCCCGCCACGCGACCCGCATCGCGGTCCGGGTGGCCGCCGACGACGCGGAGGTGCGCCTGCGGGTGACCGACGACGGCGACGCGGGCACCAGCCGGTCGACCGCGCCGGGCTACGGCCTGCTTGGCATGACCGAGCGGGCCGGCCTGTTGGGCGGCACCTGCGAGGCGGGCCCGAACCCCGACCGCGGCTGGACCGTCACCGCCGTCCTGCCGCGGGCGGTCGCGGCGTGACCGTTACTGTTCTGGTCGCTGACGATCAGGAGATCGTGCGGACCGGGTTGACGATGATCCTCAACGCGCAGCCCGACGTCGAGGTCGTCGCCGAGGCGGCCGACGGGCGCCAGGCGGTGGAGCTGGCCGAGCGGCTGCGCCCCGACGTGTGCCTGTTCGACATCCGCATGCCGGTCATGGACGGCATCGAGGCCACCGCCAGGCTTGCCGGACCCACCGTGGCCGACCCGCTCGCGGTGGTCGTCATCACGACCTTCGACCTCGACGAGTACGTGTATGCCGCGCTGCGGGCGGGCGCGCGCGGCTTCCTCCTCAAGGACGCCGGGCCGGCGCTGCTGGCCCAGGCGGTGCACGCGGCGGCGAGCGGTGACGCGCTCATCGCCCCGAGCGTCACGACCCGCCTGCTGACGGCGTTCGCCGACGCCGGCCCGTCGGCGACGCCGCCCCGCCAGCCGATCGAGCCGCTCACCGAGCGGGAGGAGCAGGTGCTGCACGCCGTCGCGCGGGGGCGCACCAACGGGGAGATCGCGCACGACTTCTACATCAGCCTGAGCACCGTGAAGACGCACATCGCGAGCCTCATGGCCAAGCTGGGCGCCCGCAACCGCGTCGAGGTCGCCATGTGGGCGTACGAGACGCACCGCGTCCGGCCGGGTGGCTGAAAGTACGCCCGATTTCCCGGTCCCGGGACCGAGGTTCTGCTTCTCCGCAGGCGCCACCATCGATGGCATGAAGGCGATTGTCCAGGATAAGTACGGCCCGCCGACCGTCCTGCGGTTCGACGACGTGGCCACCCCCGTCCCCGGGGACGACGAGGTTCTGGTGCGGGTGCGGGCGTCCTCGGTGAACGCCCGCGACTGGCACTACATGCGCGGCGACCCGTACATCATGCGGCCGTCGATGGGGCTGACCCGGCCGAAGCAGCGCATTCAGGGCCTGGACTTCGCGGGCGTGGTCGAGGCGGTCGGCGCGAAGGTGACCCGTCTGCGCCCCGGCGACGAGGTGTACGGGATGTCGTTGGCGGCGTTCGCCGAGTACGTGTGCGCGGGGCCGGAGGAGGTCGACCTCAAGCCGGCCAACCTGACGTTCGAGCAGGCGGCCGCCGTCCCGGTCGCCGCGGGTACGGCGCTGGGGTGCCTGCCCGACGTGGACAGCGGCCACCGCGTCCTCATCAACGGGGCCTCCGGCGGGGTCGGCACGTTCGCCGTGCAACTCGCCCGGTCGCTGGGTGCGCATGTCACGGCGGTGTGCAGCGCCCGCAACGCGGACCAGGCGGTGTCGCTGGGCGCGGACGTCGTGGTGGACTACGCCCGCGAGGACTTCACCCGCGGCGACGCCCGCTACGACCTCGTGGTGGACCTGGTGGGCAACCACTCGTTGGGGGACCTGCGGCGGGCGCTGGCGCCGGACGGCACGGTTGTGCTGTCGGGCGGCGGCGTCTCCACGGGCGGCAGCCTGTTCGGCCCGATGGGCCTGTTCATCAGGGGCGCGTTGGCGTCCCGCGTCGCGCGGCAGAAGGTCCTGGCACCGGCGCTGAAGCAGAGCCGGGCGACGCTCGCGACGCTGCGGACCCTCATCGAGGCGGGCCGCATGACCCCGGTCATCGACCGCGTCTACCCGCTGTCCGACGCGGCCGCCGCGATCCGTTACCTGGAGGTCGACCACGCCCGCGCCAAGGTCGTCCTGACCGTCTGACCATCCACAGTGGATCCGTGCGGACCTCGCGCCCACCTGGGGGCCGCTACTCCGCACGGATCCGTGTGTCCGCCTGCGTGCGGTGGGGTCGCGTGACCGCCCGGTAGATTGCGGCTCATGCACGTGCTCTTCGCCAGCCTGGCGTCGGTCGGTCACACCTACCCGCTGATCCCGCTGGCGGTGGCCGCCCGCGACGCGGGCCACGAGGTGCACTTCGCGGCGGGCGAGGAGGTGCACCCCGTCCTCGCGGCCAACGGCCTGCGCCCGTTCCGCCCGGGCTTCGCGTTCTACGAGATCTACGCCGAGGACCTCACGCCGGAGCTCGCCCGGCTCGAGCCCGACCTGGTGGTCCACGAATGGGGCCTGCCCGGCGCGGCGGTCGCGGCGCACGACTTCGGCATCCCCGGCGTCTGGCACGGCACGGGCCGGCTCATCCCCGAGGGCATCGGCTTCGAGCTGCCCACCAACATCGCCGGCGCGCCCGGCAAGCCGCACCTCGACATCTGCCCGCCGTCGTTGCAGGACGCGAAGTTCCTCGCCACCGCCGACCGGATCGAACTGCGGCCGGTGCCGTTCGCGCCGCCGGGCGTCGTCCCGCGACGCGGCGACGGCCCGCTCATCTTCCTGAGCCTCGGCACGGCCTTCGGGACGCCCGAGCTGCTCGGCACCGCGATCGCCGGGCTCGCCGGCCTGGGCGCGCAGGTGGTGGTCGCGGCCGGTCGGGTGCCGGTCGACGAGATCGGTCCCGTCCCGGACAACGTCACGCTGCGCGCCTGGGTGCCGCAGGCAGACCTCGTGCCGCACGCCGACCTGGTCGTGCACCACGGCGGCAGCGGCACCACGCTGGGCGCCCTCGCGGCCGGCGTGCCCCAGCTGATCCTGCCGCAGGGCGCCGACCAGTTCGCCAACGCGGAGGCCGTCCGCGCGGCCGGCGCCGCGCAATCCCTACTCTCCGCGCAGCTCACATCCGAGACGATCGCCGAGTACGCGCGGCGGCTGCTCCGCGACCGCGATCACCGTGACGCGGCACGCGCGATCGCGGCGGAGATCGCCCGCATGCCGTCCCCGGCCGACGTGGCCCGCCGCCTACCGGAGCTCGCCGCCAGCTGACGGCGCTCTCTGGTGTCAGTCCTGAATGGTCAGGCGGTAGTTGATGGCCATCTCCTCGACCGCGTAGACGGGCACCTGCATGCTGATCTGCAACCATTGGTGCCCGCCGCCGCGCGGGTCGGGCGCGACGTCGACGCGCTCGTCGTACGCGCCGAAGATGGCCACGGCCGGGTTGGTCGAGGTGCGCACCCGGCGCAGGCCCAGCTCCAACCACGTCTTCGCCGGCGCGGCGGTGCGCGGCTCGCTGTCGGGCACGAAGAACGCGACCGGCTGCCGGTCGGTGGCGCGGATCGCGCCCCGGAAGTCCCGGTTGTGCACCAGGTTCAGGTGGCCGCTGAAGATGGTCAGCCCGCCCACGTCCAGTCGCGGCCCGGCGACCACGCCGGCGATGAGCAGGATCATGCCCGGAGAGTAGCGGCGCGCGGCTCGTCGGAAAAGACGATGGCGCGCCGCATCGACGGGCGCCACAGTTCGCGCATGACGCGGATGATCGGTCGGCTCGGGGCGTACGGGTTCTGCCTGATGTTCGTGGCCATCGGCTGCGGCCTCCCGCTGTTCCGCCGGGACCGGGAGGGCCTGCTGGGCGCCCTCGGCTTCGTGGTCGGTGGCCTGCTCCTGATGGCCTTCCTGTTCGCCCTGCACCGGTGGCAGGACGGGCGCGAGGCGATCCTGCGCGCGGGGATCCCCGGGCGGGGCACGGTGGTGGCGGCGCGCAAGCTCAAGATGGCCGAGGACTGGGACCAGTTCCTCAAGGTGACCCTCGTCGTCGAGATCCCGGGCCGCCCGCCCTACCGGGCGGACGTGCGCAAGCCGTACCACCGGACGTACATCGACTCGGTGGTGCCGGGGCTGGTCGTGCCGGTGCGGGTGAGCCCGAGGAACCCGAACCGGGTGCTGATCGCCACGACCACCATGGGCCGCCCGATCTGAAGCGGCGGCCGTCATCACATTGAAGGCGCCGGGCCGCGCGTGCTAGGTTCTTCTCAGTTGGAGAAATTCTGAACCTGAGAAGAACATGGAGTCCGGGTGCGAGCCTACGATCCCTCGAAGTACGAGCCGGCGGCGGTGACGGTCGACATCGTCGCCCTGACCATCCGCGAAGGCCGGCTTCAGGTGCTGCTCGTCGAGCGCGGCGAGGAGCCCTACCTGGGCCGGCTCGCGCTGCCCGGCGGGTTCGTCCGCTCCCACCGCGACAACAAGGGGCGGGTGCGCGGCGAGACGCTCGACGCGGCGGCCGCCCGCGAGCTGGCCGAGGAGACCGGCCTCGTGCCCGGCCACGCGGCGCTCACCCGGGTGCACCTGGAGCAGCTCGCCACGTACGGCGCGCCCGACCGCGACCCGCGCATGCGGGTGTTCTCGGTGGCCTACCTGGCCTTCGCCGCCGACATGCCCGACCCGGTCTCCGGCGGCGACGCGGCCGGGGCGGCGTGGGTGCCGGTCGAGCGGGTCAAGCGGCTCGCCTTCGACCACGCGGAGATCCTCGCCGACGGCCTGGAGCGCGTGCGCGCCAAGCTGGAGTACACGCCGCTGGCCACCTCTTTCGTCGGCGTCGAGTTCACCATCTCCGAGCTGCGCGGCGTCTACGCCGCCGTGTGGGGGGTCGAGCCGCACGCGGGCAACTTCCACCGCAAGGTGCTGTCCACGCCCGGGTTCGTCGTCGACGTCGGCGAGGTGACCGAGCGCGGCGGGTCCAAGGGCGGCCGGCGCGCCCGGCTCTACCGGGCCGGCGACGCGACCCTGCTGCACCCGGCGCTCCTGCGGCCCGCAGCGGAGGCGACGTCATGAGCGAACGAAGTGAGCGAATCATCAGCTCAGGGAACACATGGCGGCGCCGGAGCGCAGCGGAGGCGACGTCATGACGGCGCCGACGACGTTCGCGGCGGCCGCCGCGCTGCTGCGTGTCGCGCGTACTCCGAAAGAGGTTTTCGGGGCCGACCCGCGCGGAGCCGCAGCCATCTATCGGGCGCTGGCCAAGCTGGTGCATCCCGACCGGGTCGGCCCCGACCAGGCAGCCGCCGCGCACGCCGCGTTCGCGGCGCTCGGCACCCTGTGGGCGGCGCGCGGCGGGCAGGTCATCTCGGCCGGCGGCCGCGATTACCGGGTGGGGGAGCGGGTCGGCGGCGACGAGCTGGCCGACTACCTCGACGGGGAGGTGGACGGGAAGCCGGTGCTGTTGAAGGTGACCCGCCGGCCGGCCGACAACGACCTGACGCGGCGCGAGGTGCGGGCGCTGGAGCTGCTCGACGAGGAGGTCGAGCCGCGCCACCGGGCCTACCTGCCCCGGCTGCGGGCGGCGTTCACGCACCGCGACCGCGACACCGGCGCCGACCGTGTGGTCACCGTGTTCGCGCCCGTCGACGGGTTTGTCAGCCTCGCCGCCGTGCGGGCCGCCCATCCGGGCGGGCTCGACGCGCGCGACGTCGCGTGGATGTGGCGGCGGCTGCTCGTCGCGATCGGCGTGGCCCACCGGGCCGGCGTCGTGCACGGCGCGGTGCTGCCCGACCGGGTCCTCATCGAGCCCGCGCAGCACGGGCTCATGCTGGTCGGCTGGGGCTACGCGGCTGTGCCGCCCGAGCACCGGGTGCCGGCGCTGGTCGAGCGCTACCGCGACTGGTACCCGCCCGAGGTGCCCGCGAAGCAACAGGCCACTGCCGCGACCGATATCTACCTGGCCACCCGGTGCGTCGTCGAGCTGATGGGCCACCGGGCGCCCGAACCCCTGCGGCGCTTCGCCCGCGGCTGCCTGCTGCGGCCGCCGGCGGCCCGCCCGCAGGACGCCTGGCAGCTGCTCGCCGAGCTGGACGAGCGGCTCGAACAGATCTACGGCCCCCGGCGGTTCCGACCGTTCGCGCTGCCCGCGACGGTCCCCGCCTGGCCCCGATAGGAGGAGGTACGGAAATGGGAAGTGGACGCTGGTCGACCGACGTGTACGACGCGGCGGCGACGATGCGCAAGCGCACCGGCAAGAGCGCGTTCGCGCACAGCGACAGCGGCGCCCGGCACGTGCACGACGCACTCAACCCGCACGGGGTGGGCACGCGGGAGAGCCGCGACAGTGACGAGCACCCGCGGTCGCTCGCGATCGCGGTGCTGTTCGACGTGACCGGCTCGATGCGCGGCGTGCCGCGCGCGCTGCAGACCAAGCTGCCCGGGCTGCTCGGGTTGCTGCTGCGCAAGGGCTACGTAGAGGACCCGCACATCATGTTCGGCGCGATCGGCGACGCGACCTGCGACCGGGCGCCGCTGCAGGTGGGCCAGTTCGAGTCGGACAACCGGATGGACGAGGACCTGGGCCGCATCCTGCTCGAGGGGGGCGGCGGCGGCCAGCAGACCGAGTCGTACGAGCTGGCCATGTACTTCATGGCCCGGCACACGTCGATCGACTGCTACGACAAGCGCGGTCGCAAGGGCTACCTGTTCATCATCGGCGACGAACTGGCCTACCCCAAGGTCAAGAGGGCCGAGGTGAAGCGGATCATCGGCGACGACCTCGCCGAGGACATCAGCACCGAGGCCATCGTCGCGGAGCTCCAGCGCCGCTACCACGTCTACTACATCCTCCCGGCCGGCGCGTCCTACGCCGGCGACGCGACGGTGCTCGACTTCTGGCGCGGCCTGCTCGGCCAGAACGTCATCGAGCTCGACGACCTCAACGCGGTCTGCGAGACGATCGGGCTCACCGTCGGCCTGGAGGAGGGCGCGATCGACCTGGCCGCCGGCATCGACGACCTGGCCGACGTCGGGTCGACGGCCGGGGCGAGCGTCGGCCGGGCGCTGGCCCGCATCGGCGGCGGCCGCCGCGACGTGGCGGTCGGGTCGGCGTTGACCGACGCGGACGGTCCCGATGGTGGGGTCGTCCGGCTGTGACGACGTTCGGACAGGGCCGGCACGTCGCCGTCGTCGACCTCGGCTTCGGCGACGCCGGCAAGGGCACCGTGGTGGACCGGCTGTGCGCGACACAGCCGGTCCCCGCGGTGATCCGCTTCAACGGCGGCGCGCAGGCGGGCCACAACGTCGTCCTGGCCGACGGCCGGTCGCACACGTTCGCCCAGTTCGGGTCGGGCACGCTGCGCGGTGTGCCGACGCACCTGTCGCGGTTCATGGTGTTCGACCCGGTGGCCCTGGTCGCCGAGGCCGCACACCTGGCGGCGCTCGGCGTGCCCGACCCGTTCGGGCTGCTGTCCGTCGACCGGGACGCGCTCGTCGCGACGCCCTACCACCAGGCGGTGAACCAGGCCCGCGAGACGGCCCGCGGCGCGGCGCGGCACGGGTCGTGCGGCATGGGCGTGGGGGAGACGGTCGCGCACTCGATCGACCGTCCCGACGAGGCCGTCCGCGTGGGCGACCTCGCGACGCCCGAACTCCTGCGCCGCAAGCTGGCCAAGGTGCGGGAATGGGCGCTCTCGACGTCGGCGTCGCTCATCCGCCGGCCCGCGCCGAAGCCGGCCGTCGACACTGTCGTCGAGGTGTTCGCCGTGGTGGCGGCGCGGGTGCGGCTGACCGGTGCCGGCGACCTGGCCGCGTTGCTTCGCCAGCCCGGGTGCGTGTTCGAGGGGGCGCAGGGGGTGCTGCTCGACGAGTGGCGGGGCTTCCACCCGTACACGACGTGGAGCACGACGACGTTCGACAACGTCGCCGAGCTGGCCGGGGACTTCCTCCGGCTGGGGGTACTGCGGTGTTACACCACCCGGCACGGGGCGGGGCCGCTGGTCACCGAGGACGCCGGGCTGACCGCCACGCTCGTCGACCCGCACAACCACACCGGCCCGTGGCAGGGCGCGTTCCGGGTCGGGCACTTCGACGCGGTCGCCCACCGCTACGCGATCGAGGTGTGCGGGGGCGTCGACGGGCTCGCCCTCACCCACCTCGACGTCGCCGCGCGCACGCCCGAGCTGCGCGTCTGCCGGTCGTACCCGGGGGGTCTGGAAAGGCTCGTGCCGGGGGTGTTCCGCGACCTGGACCACCAGGAGTCGCTGACCGCGCGCCTTGCCGAGGCCGTGCCCCACCTCGACGCCGAGGCGCCCACGGACTGGATCGCGGCGGTCGAGGGGGCCGTCGACGCGCCGGTCCTGCTCACCTCGCACGGCCCGACGGCCGAGGACAAGGTCGTGTGGGCCGGCTCAGTCGCGCAGGTCGGCTAGGCCGGTCACGATGCCGACCAGGGCGATCGGGAGCAACCAGGCGACCAGCAACCCGGTCGCCAGGTCGCGCTGTTGCCGGCGGAACTTGACGACGATGACGATCACCATGACGACGGCGTTCACGGCCTCGATAACCATCGCGGCGATGACGCCGCCGATGCCCGCGAGTCCCTGGTACGTCGCGGCGGCGTAGTACATCACGCCGGCGCTGAGCGCGTGCGCGATCAGGCCGAACACGATTCCGGTCAGCACCCGGCCGACCCGCCACCGGGGCGCCGTCACAGAAGTCATCGCGCGATGATGCCGCACGGTGGCGGTCGCGCGGGTGCCCGGCCCCGCTACGCGGTGCGGACGAGCGTGGCCGCGCTGAAAAAGACATGCCCGGAGCACGGATCGACCGCTGTCCGTAGGCTCATCCCGTGGCACGTCGTCGGCGCTCGCGGCGTCTCGTCGTCGGCGACGTGACGTACCGGTGGTCGGTGCGGCACCGGCACGACGGCGGCGTGGACGATGGCGGGCGGCCCCGCTACTCGGGCTGCCGTGAGGTCCTGACGATCCGCCCGGACGACGCGCGTGGATGGTTGGAGGTCGTCTTCCGGGGCGGGGCGGGCCGGATGGTGGCGGATGGGCTGCTGCACGCGGGGGCCGTGGTCGCGGCCGACGGACGCGGGTTGAACCTGAACGAGCCGGGTGTGGTGCGGGCGCTCCTTGACCAGGCGCGCGCTCATGGGTGGCGGATCGACGAGCCACATCGGACGGAGGTTGACGGCTGGACCCTGTTCGACGCCGTGGTCGGCCGCGGGTAGTGGGGATCGCCGATTCCGGTGCGGTATCTATTCAGGTGGTCTCGTCCGGGAGCCGATCATGGCGGGTGGTTGGTCGGGATGATCGGCGTTCGGCGTACGAAAGCGCGCTGTGTGGCGGGGGTTTTTGCCTCGAAACGGCGATCTTCCGGGCGGGACATCCGCGCAGCAGACGGAAATCTCCGCCGCCCGCCGCAACGTGGGGGTCGGCCGACCGGTGGTGAGCGGGATCACGGACGCCCCGGTTCGTTGAACTCGACGGCGGGTCTTCTCAGCGGCCCGGCGCGCCGGTCGATAGGGGGTTCGGCGATCACCGGGCCCGGTGGTGCCGAGATCTCTGCCGCGCGCAGCGGCCGGAACGGGGGACCCCGGGAGCATGTCGACGGCATTCACGCTCCGGCGGAGCGTTGTCGCCGCCGTGGTGGCCGTGCTGGCCGGCATCCTGGTGCTGCCCCCGCCGCCGGCGGCCGCGGCCACGGCCACGGTGTTCCCGTTGACGGCCGGACACTACTTCGGCCGGGACGGCGCCGCCGCCAAAATGCACGCGGGCCGCACGCCCGTCGAACGTAGGGCCATCCGGCGCATCCAGACCCGGCTGCAGCAGCTGAAGATCGTTCCGATCCGGCGCGCCCGGGTGACCGGTCGTTACGACGCGGCGACCGCGACCGCGGTCGGCACGTTCCAGCGCTCGCGGGACCTGCGCGTCACCAGACGGGTCGACCGGGTGACGTGGGCCGCGCTGTTCGCGCCCGTGCCGAGCCGGTCGCCGTACAACATGATCACTACGCCGATCTTCGGGTGGGACGCGTCCGACTTCGACTACCAGCGCGGCATGCGCACCACCCACCTGGCGGCGGCCAGGCGTGAGGGCGTCCGGTTCTTCACCCACAAGATCACCGAAGGTACCCGTACCGTGCACTACCACGCCGGGGAGATGGTGCGCGCCGCCCAGGTCGCCGGCATCCGGCTCGTCGGCGTGTACGTGGTCGTCCGTACCCCCGGCAACAACAGCCACGGCACCCTCGCCGCCCAGGCCGACTTCGCGCTGGCCGAGCTTGACCGGCAGCTGCCCGAGTGGCGCACCATCCCGGGGTTCTTCTTCCAGGTCGACGTCGAACCCTGGTCGTACGACAACGTGCGGCCGGAGCTGGGTGTCGAGCTCGGCCGGCTGCTGCGCCAGCGCACCGGCCGCGGCGTCGTGCTGTACGCGCCCCGCTGGGCGTACGGCGACAAGATCGGTGGCACCGACCCGCTCTGGGCGTCGAACTACACGGCGTCCGGCGCCCCGGCCCCGTTCTGGACCCAGTGGGCGCGTACGCCCGGCATCGAGGGCCACCCCGGCCTGACCCCGTACTCCGGGCGTACCCCGACGATCCTGCAGTTCACCTCGAACGCCACGATCGGCGGGCAGCACGAGACCGACGCCAACGTCTCCCCGCTGACCGAAGCGGCCCTGGCCCGGGCCCTGGGCGTGAAAAAGATCAAGTAGTCCGGTCACATGCCGAGTTGGGCGTAGAGGGCCTCCGGGGCGGTTGCCGCCCCGGACGGGCGCACGACCCTGACCGCGATGCCGAACTCGCTGTAGCGCAGCGACGCGGACGGGAAGTCGTTCGCTCTGGGTATGACGAAGCTGACGAGCCGCCCCTGATCGTCCAGCGTCGCCCGGAACGGCTGGTTCTTCGTACTCTCGGGGAATGTCCCGTTGGCGGGGGGCTTGAAGCTGATGCCGTTGCCGGTGCCCACCTTGGAGGCGTCAAGGGTCCCGGAGATCTCCTTGCCGGAGGCCCTGGCCGAGACGATCGCGTTGATGAGGCGGGCCGACCCGCCCGGGTCGTTCCTGCCCCGCTCGAAGCTCAGGGCGAAGCCTGCCGGCACCTTGGCCGGGTCGAGGATCAGCCAGGCATCGCCGAAGCCGGGGGCGGCCAGCTTCAGGTAGATGTCGTCGTCCACCATGCGGATCTCGGCGGCGGTCGCGCCGTTGTTGGTGATCGTGGCGTCGGCCCGTTTCCTGAGGTTGTCGACGTGTCCCATGGTGGCGATCTGACCGGCGATGTCGACGTCGGTCCGGAAGCTGGTCTCGTCGACGAACGTGGTGCCCTTGCGGAGCAGCTCGATCGCGTCGGCGGTCGCGGTCGGGTCGACGCTGACGGACGGGTGGGCCGCCCCGGTGGTGGATGCCGCCCTGTTGCCGCTGTTCCCGTTGCCGGAACAGCCGATGACCAGCAGTGCGCCCAGGATCAGGGCGATGATTGTGGTCCGGGGTCTCATGTGTATCGACGTTAGATGCGCTTCGCTACGTTGGATTCCCGGTCGACGACCACGGAGAGGCAGGCCACCATGGCTGACGAAACCGCGACCGCCCGGCAGAAGCGGGTGTGGGACAGGGCCGCGCCCCGCTACGACAACCAGATGCCGCTCCTCGAACGGATCTGGTTCGCCGGCGGGCGGGAGTGGCTGGGGCGACGGGCGCACGGCAGGGTGCTGGAGATCGCCGTCGGCACCGGCCGCAACCTGCCGTTCTACGCGTCGGACGTCGCGCTCGTCGGCGTCGACCTGAGCCCGGCGATGCTGGCCATCGCCCGCGAGCGCGCCGCCGGTCTCGGCCGCGCGGCCGACCTGCGCGAAAGCGACGCCGAGCGGCTCGGCTTCGCCGACGCGTCGTTCGACACCGTGGTCTGCGCGTTGTCGCTGTGCAGCATCCCCGACCCGGCCGCGGCCATCGCGGAGATGAAGCGGGTCCTCGTCCCCGGCGGCACGTTGCTGCTGGTGGACCACGTCGCCAGCAGCTGGCCGCCCGTCCGCGCCGCCCAGTGGCTCCTGGAACAGGTCACGGTCCGGGCGGCCGGGGAGCACTTCACCCGGCGGCAATTGCCCCTGGTCACGGCTGCGGGCTTCCAGATCGAGGAGGCCGAACGCCGCAAGGCCGGCACGGTCGAACGCATCCGCGCCCGTCGGCCCTAGTACTGCAACGGCAGTTATGGCGGGTAGCCGCGTCGTGTGTAGTGGCTGGTGCGGGCTTGGTGTTGGCGGCGGCGTCGCCATGTTGACCATGCCCAGGCTGGTTCCCCTTTGTGGCAACGGTTCTGGCCACGACGAGCCAGGCCCGCCAGTCACGGACCTGGTAGTGGTCGAGTCCGGCCTCACCCTGGCTTGCTGGAAGCATTCTTCGATGGCCCAGCGGGTGCCGGTGATGCGGGCGAGGTCGGTCAGGCGTAGCAGATGTAGTAGGCGATCTCCGTGGGGTCGGTGATGCTGCGTCGGGCCAGGACCCCAGTGCCCACGGCCGGGTCGCCACCACACGCGGACCGGCACTCGGGCCCAGTCGTAGACGCGGGGGCCGTGCGCGCCAGCACCGGCGGAGATCCGGCACCACGCCTGGGCGGGCAACGCGGCGACAGTTCGTTGACGCGGGCGTTGCCCATCCGGATGGTGATCACATCGTCGTTGCAGCGGGTCGCGGCGACATACCCGATCCCGCGGTGTTCCAGCCACACGCGCAACGTTGGCCTGCCCGTAGGCCTCGTCCATAGTCCCGTCCGGCGACACCTCACCCGCGTGCTCGGCAGGCGTCCAGCCGTCCTTGCGGTCCAGACCCGCGACGCAGAGTCCAACATCGAATATCGGCGCGGCGCAGGGTGATGTGGTGGCAGCAAAGAATCTTGTGTGGTGCCTGCACGCTCGGCCGCCGTTGCTCCTCTACGGTCTATGACTGACATGGCGTCACCGAACGGTAAACCACAATGATGGGACAGCTACTCATCGTCGCAACCGTCATAACGACCTCGCGCCTGTTGACCATCGCCGCGATCTGGGTCAACGGTCATTTCCGAAGGCGCCATATGGCCGACGTACTAGCCTTCAGGCTAGCCATATCGGAATTAGTTATTGAGGCCGAGAGGAACGCTAGAACCACATGCGCTGTTGACGGCACGGCCGAAGAGAAGGGTTCATCTGCTCGTGGATGAGCGCACGGACAACGTCGAGTCGACTGGCGATGCGGATGATATTGCCGCCAGTACTGGGCATGCCGGCCCGACGGCTTTAGGGTGCGAGCCGACGCTGCAAACCTATGCTGATCGGCGGGAGCCGTCGGTTGACAATTCCTTTCCAGACTTCTATAGGGAGTTTACCCCAAAGCTGGTGGCATTCCTTCTCTGGCAGGGCGCGAGCCTGGTCGACGCCGCCGATGTGGCACAAGAGACGATGCGGCGCGCATTTGAGTACTGGCATTCGATCGACCAGCCGACGGCATGGGCAAGGCGCGTTTCGTCCAGAGAGTACGCACGACGAATGGGCAGCATTGAAGATCTGGTGGACGAAGTGCCAGCGGAGTCGGTGCTGCTCCCTGATGTCACGGCGGCAACGGTGGTGGAAAAGTCCCTGCTGCTGAACCTCTTGCGCCGCCTTCCCCCTCGTCAACGGCAGGTTATGGCCTGGATCTATGACGGATACACGCCGGCGGAGGTCGCCGACGAGCTCAAGATGACTCCGGCTACGGTTCGCAGCACGCTGCGTGCGGCGCGGCAGGCACTCGTGCGGTTCCTGCGTGAGGGGCGAGAGCAATGAATCAGCGCTTCGAGACTCCGGACGAACTGGATGCCTGGATCGCGGCCCAGGCGGAGCGCCTCATTTCGGACGTCGCCGGTGGCCTCGATCTCCAAGCGGGGCTTGGCGAAATCCTCCTTGTTCAGGAATATCGGCAGTTTGCCAGCGAGCTCGGTAGGTCTCTCGACGTGGAGGCAGGACTTGCCCAGATCGTTGCACCGCCGCCGCTGGAGGACGCTGCGCTGACCGATATCGCGCCATCGACCGTCGACCAGATTTCAACCGACGTGGACCGTCGCCGCTTAGATGGATCAGAAGAAACGCTGGCAAGTATCGCGGCCGTCAGCACAACGTTCGCTACGGTCACCGAGCAGATCAGTGAGTTCAATAACAAGTTCTTACAGCCTCACCTGCAGTCGGGTTCAGAACGCGATCAACGATTTTTAAAGGTGGAACCGGCCCGCTGGGACGATTGGCTGTTTGTCAGCCAGAAACTTGAGATCGCCAGAATTATCATCAATCGGGTCAAGCTCGATCTCATGGCCCGGGCCACGGACAGGGGAACGGCTGTTGAGAAGCTCGCCAAGGCGAGGTCCGAGATTAACGGAGCCGTCCTCCGTTTCGGCGATCAAGCGCAGAATTTGCTTCGCTCACTGGGGCTTGGCGCTATCGACAACGCTGTAGTCAACCTGACGACGATGGTAATCCGCCTATTCGACGATGCAGACGACCGTGCCAATGTGGTGCTTTGAGAACGACCGCGTTCGTATCTGGTTGTGGTGCGCTATCCCGATGGTGGTGGGCTGGCGGCTGAGGGTCGCGCCCGACGTGAAGCGGTCCGGACGAGCTGCCCGCCGAGATCCGACGACTACTGATCGCACACCGTCCGACCCCACCCGGTCGAGCACACCTGCGCATGGTCAACATGGCGACGCCGCCGCCAACACCAAGCCCGCACCAGCCACTACACACGACGCGGCTCCCCGCATAACTGCTAGGTGACTGGTGTTAAACGGGGTGCCGGGCTGCGGGTGTGGGTCGGCCTGTCCC
>NZ_BAAALT010000036.1:0-30891 GCF_039528515.1 Luedemannella flava | reverse complement strand
CGGCGCTGCGCGACTTCGCGGCGTGGGCGCGCGACCGCGCCGCCGCCGACCCGGGCCGCGACCCGCGGCTCGGCCGGCGGATCTGGGAGGGCAAGCTCTGGCACACCCTCGACACGGAGATGGGCGCGGCCGCGCTGCTCCGCCGGGCGTACTCGGAGCTTGAAAACACGACCGCGGCGCTGCGGCAGGCCGCGGCGGCCTACACCGACGAAGCGGAATCCGACGCGACCGTGCGGGCCGCCCTCGGGCGGCTCGCCGGGCACGTCCCGTCCGACGGGACGATCGTCGGGCTGGCGCGCGACATGCTCGCCGACACGACCGCGTTCGTCGCGCAGCAGGAGCTGGTGTCCCTCGTGGACGATCCGTGCGTGGTCCTGGAGATGCCGGAGTTCTCGCGCGGCGTCGCGGTGGCCTACTGCGATCCGCCGGGTCCGTTGGAGAGCGCCGGGCTGCCCACGTTCTTCTGCATCGCGCCGACGCCGGCCGGCTGGCCAGCCGAGCGTGTCGCGTCGTTCTACCGCGAGTACAACGACCACATGATCCGCAATCTGACCGTGCACGAGGCCATGCCGGGTCACTTCCTGCAGCTCGCGCACGCCCGTCGCTACCGGGGCAGCTCGCCGGTGCGGGCCGTGACGATGTCCGGGTCGTTCGTGGAGGGGTGGGCGGTCTACGCGGAGCAGCTGATGGTCGAGTACGGCTACGGTGGCCTGCCCGTCCGGCTGCAGCAGCTCAAGATGCGGCTCCGCATGATCATTAACGCGATCCTCGACCAGCTCGCCCACTGCGACGATCTCGCCGAGGCCGACGCCATGGCGCTCATGACCGGCAGCGGCTTCCAGGAGGAGGGCGAGGCGGCCGGCAAGTGGCGCCGCGCGCTGCTCACGTCCACGCAGCTCTCGACGTACTTCGTGGGTTATCTGGAGGTCGCGGCGGCCGCGGCGGGCCGACCCGCCGACGTGCCGCCGCGCGACTGGCACGACGCGATGCTCGCGCACGGCTCCCCGGCGCCCCGCCACCTGCCCGCGCTGCTGGCGGACGGGACGGGCGTCAGCCGGTGACGTCCGAGCGCATCGAGTCGATGACCCGGCGGGCGATCGACGTCGGCGGCAGTTCGGCGGGCAGCTCGTCCACGGGGAAGAACCGCGCCTCGGCGATCTCCTGTTCCTGGACCACGGGGGCCGCCTGCGGGTCCGCGCAGCGTGCGGTGAAAACCGTCAGGAGTACGCCCGGGGCGCGCGCGCCCCAGCCCTCGCTGCCGACGTAGGTGACCTGGTCGACGTCGAGGCCGACCTCCTCGGCGACCTCCCGGCGCGCGGTGTCCTCCAGGCTCTCGGCCGGGTCCAGGTAGCCGCCCACGAGCGCCCAGAAGTCCCGGTGCGCGTACGAGTGACGGGCCAGGAGCAGCTCCCGGCGGCCGTCGGCGCCCGTGCGCCAGACCGCGACCAGCGCCACCGCGATGGGGGCCGGCCACTCGAACCGCCCGCACGACGGGCACGTCCGCGCGGGCAGGGCCGCGGCGTCGACCATCCGGGTCCCGCAGGCGCCGCAGAACACCCGGCCGCGCCGGAAGTTGGCGACCTGCAGGGCGCGGGCCGCGAGCTGGGTCACGGCCGGATCGGGATGTGCCGTGAACCACGCCCACGGCCGTACGGTCATGTGTTCCGGGTCGGGGCGGTCGCCGGCCGCGCCGGTGAGGTCCACGAGCCATGCCGGCCGCCCGTCCACGCTGCCCAGGTGGATCGGCTCGACCCCGTCGGGCACCGCGCCGAGGCGGGGCAGGCCGTCCGCGTCGGTCATCACGTCCGTGCCGACCACGAACACAGCGAGGTCATCGGGATCCGGGGGCCGGGGGGCACGTACCGCCGGGATGTAGCTGACCGTCACGATTAACCACCGTAGGGTAATAAGAAGGGGTCGGCGACCGGCATCGTAGCCCACCATCGTGTGCGGGGGACGAGCCTCGCGCGACCGCTCGGTGACGGCCTCGATAGGCTGCCGTAACGAAGACTTCGGCCTCAGCGGCGCGGCCGTCAGCCGCACCTTCGCACTTGAGGAGTTATCGAACAGTGGCCACCATCGAGGGAATCATCGCCCGCGAGATCCTTGACTCGCGCGGCAACCCGACCGTCGAGGTCGAGATCGGCCTGGACGACGGCACCATCGCCCGGGCGGCCGTGCCGTCCGGTGCGTCCACCGGCGCGTTCGAGGCGCTGGAGCTCCGCGACGGGGACGCCAAGCGCTACCTCGGCAAGGGTGTCCAGACCGCCGTCGAGAACATCGTCGAGAAGATCGCGCCCGAGCTCGTCGGCTACGAGGCATCCGACCAGCGCGCCGTCGACCAGCGCATGCTCGACCTGGACGGCACGCCCGACAAGTCCAGCCTCGGCGCCAACGCCATCCTCGGCGTGTCCCTGGCCGTCGCGAAGGCTGCGGCCGACTCGGCCGAGCTGAGCCTGTTCCGCTACCTGGGCGGCCCGAACGCGCACCTGCTGCCCGTACCGATGATGAACATCCTCAACGGTGGCGCCCACGCTGACTCCAACGTGGACGTCCAGGAGTTCATGATCGCTCCGATCGGCGCCCCCACCTACAAGGAGGCCCTGCGCTCCGGCGCCGAGGTCTACCACGCGCTCAAGAGCGTGCTCAAGAAGAAGGGCCTGTCCACGGGCCTGGGCGACGAGGGTGGCTTCGCCCCCAACCTGCCCACCAACGCCTCCGCCATCGACTTCATCGCGGAGGCGGTGCAGAAGGCGGGCTACTCCTTCGGCACCGACATCGCGGTGGCGCTGGACGTCGCGGCGACCGAGTTCTACAAGGACGGGTCGTACGTCTTCGAGGGCGCGAACAAGTCCGCCGACGAGATGATCGCGTACTACGCGCAGCTCGTGGCCGACTACCCGATCGTGTCGATCGAGGACCCGCTGTCCGAGGACGACTGGTCGGGCTGGGCCGCGATGACCGCGTCCCTCGGCGGCAGGATCCAGATCGTCGGCGACGACCTGTTCGTCACCAACCCCGAGCGCATCGCGCGCGGCATCGAGCTGTCCGCCGCCAACGCGCTGCTGGTCAAGGTGAACCAGATCGGGTCGCTCACCGAGACCTTCGACGCGGTCGAGCTGGCCCACCGCAGCGGGTTCCGGACGATGATGAGCCACCGGTCCGGTGAGACCGAGGACACCACCATCGCCGACCTGGCCGTGGCCGTGGGCTCCGGTCAGATCAAGACCGGCGCCCCGGCCCGTTCCGACCGCGTGGCGAAGTACAACCAGCTCCTGCGCATCGAGGACGAGCTGGACGACGCGGCGCGCTACGCCGGCAAGGCCGCCTTCCCGAGGTACGGTAAGGCGTAGTCAATGCCGCTGACCTTCCGCGGGAGGACACCACTCCTACGGAAGGCGCGCGTAGTTTGACGTCGCGCACCTTCCGCCTGGCGGAACGTGCGCGATGAACCTCCGCGCTCCACACCGGCCGATCGTGCCGGTCACCCGCTCGCGACGCGAACCTGGGTGACCGGCACGCCGGCTGGTTCGCGCCGAGGTTTCCGGCCGGCCCGCGTTGAGGCCCGCCGGGCACACGAGGAGAGCGGGGTGACGGGCGATGGCGCAGCGGCGGATGCCGGGCGGACAGCGCCCGGGCGGTCACACCCCGAGCGGTCGTCGTGGCGCCCGGCCTGGAGGCAGTGGTCCCGGGGGCGCCGCGCGCGGCCCCGCGGCCAACTCATCGCGGGTCGGCTCCCCGGGACGCGCCGAGCGGGCCCCGCGCGCCACCGAGCGCACGCGGGCCCGACGGGTCGTCAGCGACGGCCTCCGGGGCCGCCAGCCGCGCCGCCTGGGCGGCCGGGCGACCGTGCTGGGGCTGGTGCTCATCGCGCTCGTGCTGGCGTATGCGTACCCGGTGCGGGTCTACCTCGCGCAACAGGCCGAGATCGAGCGCATGCGCCAGGCGCAGGACGCGCAGCGCGACCGTATCGCCGGCCTCTCGGAGCAGCTCGCGAAGTGGGAAGACGACGAGTACGTCCGGACGCAGGCCCGCCGCCGGTTGCACTACGTGAAGCCGGGCGAGGTGGCGTACGTGATCGTTGAGGCGCCGCAGCCCGCGATCGCCAACGACGAGGCGAAGGCCAAGGACTCCGGCCCCTGGTTCGACCAGCTCTGGTCGACGATCCAGGCCGCCGACGGCGCCCCGACGGGATAAGGGACAACGATGAGTGACACCGCGGCGTTGGTGGGGGCGCCCACGCACGAGCCGGCGACCGAGGCGGACCTCGCGATCGTCGGCGCCCAGCTGGGGCGCACCCCGCGCGGCACCCGAGCGGTGGCCCACCGCTGCCCGTGCGGCCTGCCCGACGTGGTGGAGACGACGCCCCGCCTCCCCGACGGCACCCCGTTCCCCACGCTGTACTACCTGACCTGCCCGCGCGCCACGGCCGCCGTGAGCACGCTCGAGTCGGCCGGCGTGATGAAGGAGATGGCCGCGCGGCTCGCCGACGACCCGGCCCTGGCCGCCCGCTACCAGGAGGCGCACGAGCGCTACCTGGCCCGCCGCGAGGAGATCGGCCACGTCGAGGAGATCGCCGGCGTCTCCGCGGGCGGCATGCCCAACCGGGTGAAGTGCCTGCACGTGCACCTCGGCCACGCCCTCGCGGCTGGCCACGGGGTGAACCCGCTCGGGGACGAGACGCTGGAGCTGTGCGGCCCGTGGTGGCTGGCCGGCCCGTGCGTCGCGCCCCCGAACGATTGAACCGTCAGCCCGTCGGCGTCGGCAGCGCGCCGGCGTCGACGATCTTCGCGCCCTTCGGCACCTCGAACAGCTTCGCGTCGGCGCTGTCCTGGTAGCTGGTCATCTCGACCTTCGTCGTCTCGCCGTTGCTCAACGAACCCGAGAATGAGGCGAGTACGCCGTCGGAGGTGACGCAGACGGAGAAGTCCCGCACGGCGTCGGTGTCGCCGGGGCTGGCCGCCGCCTCCAGGCCGGTGACGTCCGCGCAGAGAGCGTCCTGGTCGGCGATGGTCTTCTCCGACTTCGACACCTTCGCGCCGGGCACCACACTGGCCGCGAGGACGAGCCCGAGGGCCAGCTCCGGGCTGACGAACGTGCCGCCGGCGGCGGTGGCCAGGGCGGCCCCGTCGGCGCCGGCCGCCGTGGCCGCGCTCGGCGATCTGGTGCAGGTGGTCTCGCCGCTCCCGGTCTCGCAGAGGTAGGTGGCCTCGCTGGTGAACAGGTAGCGGCCGTTCTTCCCGATGAACACCGTGTTGGGCGGCTCCTGGGCGAGCGTCAGCCGGGCTTTGTCGTCGCCCTGTCCGACGATGTCGTATTTCGCGGTGTAGGTGAGATTCTGCGCCTTGCCGAGGCGGTCGGCGAAGTCGCTCAGTGTGGCGACGTTGTCGACGAGATCCTTGGCCTGGTTGATGACGCCGCACCCGAGGGTGACGACGAGCGCCGTGGCGCCGGCAACCACGACGAGAACGCGATAGGTCCGGGTCATGCCGCCACTTCGCTTCGCGAGATGGTGGCACGACTGATTCTGATCTTGATGATGCCCTCGCTTCGCTCGGTCATGCCCGACGAATGTGTCGTCGATCAAACGTCCCGGCAACGCTCTGTCGTGGCCCGGACAGCGTCTAGGCTCGTCGGGTGTCCGTCAGTGTCCGTCGCGCGCGTACCGCAGACGTCCGTGAGATCCGCCGCCTGATCGACGTGTACGCCGACGACCGGCGCGTGCTCAGCAAGCCCACGGTCGCCCTGTACGAGGACGTCACCGACTTCTGGGTGGCGGAGATCGACGGCGCGGTTGTCGGCTGCGGCGCGGTGCACGTGCTGTGGGAGGACCTCGCGGAGTTCCGCACGGTGGCCGTCGACCCGGACCTGCGCGGCCGGCGCATCGGCCACGTCATCATGGAGGCGCTGCTGACGGAGGCCCGGGTGCTGGGCGTGCGCCGCGTCTTCGTGCTGACCTTCGAGACCCGCTTCTTCGGCTCGTTCGGCTTCCGCCCGATCGACGGCACGCCCGTCCCACCGGACGTCTACGAGCAGCTGCTGCGCTCGTACGACGAGGGCGTCGCCGAGTTCCTCGGCCTGGAGCGCGTCAAGCCCAACACCCTGGGCAACACCCGCATGCTCCTGCACCTGTGACGGCGCCCGGCGGCCATAACCCGGATACGGCTGGCGTTAGGGTGAGCCGGTGACGAGGGTTGCGGCGATCGACTGTGGGACGAACTCCATCCGGCTGCTGGTGGCGGACCTGCCGAAGCAGGAGGGCGCGCCGTTGACCGACCTGGTGCGGCGCATGGAGGTCGTGCGGCTCGGCCAGGGGGTCGACCGCACCGGCCGGCTCGCCGGCGAGGCGATCGAGCGCACCCGCGTCGCCCTGGCCGACTACGCCACCGTGATCCGCGACCTCGGTGCCACGCGCGTCCGGATGGTCGCCACCAGCGCCTCGCGCGACGCGGAGAACGCCGACGAGTTCCGGGACATCGTGGTGGCCACGATCGGGGTGCCGCCGGACGTCGCGACCGGCGAGGAGGAGGCCGGGCTGTCCTTCAGCGGGGCGGTGCGCGGGCTGCCGGCCACCGCCGCGGCGCCCTTCCTCGTCGTCGACATCGGCGGCGGGTCGACCGAGTTCGTGGTGGGGGAGCGGACCGTCGACCGGGCGGTCAGCATCGATGTCGGGTGCGTCCGGATGACCGAGCGCCACCTGCACGGCGATCCGCCGGGCGCCGCCGAGGTGGCGGCCGCCGAGGCGGACATCGCCGCCGCCGTGACCGGGGCGCTCGACGTGGTGGGCGCCGCGCGTGCGCGTACTCTCGTGGGTCTTGCGGGCTCGGTCACGACGGTGGCCGCGCTGGTCCTCAACCTCAGCCACTACCAGCCTGAACGCATCCACCACGCGCGGCTGTCCTACGACGACGTGGCGAAGGTGTGCGCGGACCTGCTCGCCATGACGCGCGGGCAGCGGCTGGCGCTGCCGGCGATGCACCCGGGCCGCGCGGACGTGATCGGGGCGGGCGCGCTGGTGCTGCGTGTGCTCATGGAGCGCGCCGGCGCGGACGCCGTCATCGCCTCCGAGCACGACATCCTCGACGGCATCGCCTGGAGCCTGCTGCCGACGCCATCGCCGTCTTCCTCGACCTGAACGACGTGCCCGGCCGCGACCTGCGCGCGCCCTACCTCTGATCGCACAGTTGTCCCTTGTGGATGTCTGCCGTTGACAGTATTTCGCATCGCACAGTACCGTGCACAGCGTGGATACCACCCAACTTCTCAAAGGCGTGCTGGACCTCGCGGTCCTCGCCGTGCTGCGCGACGAGGACGGCTACGGCTACGACATCCTCCGCCGCCTGCGCAGCAGCGGGTTGGAGGAGGTGGGCGACGCCTCCGTCTACGGCACGCTGCGCCGCCTCTTCCAGGCGGGCTACCTCACGACCTACGTGGTGCCCTCCGAGGAGGGCCCCCACCGGAAGTACTACGCGCTCAACGCCGCCGGCCGCAGCCAGCTCGCCACCTCGGGCAAGGTCTGGCGCGCCTTCGCCACCACCATGGACACCATCCTCGCCGAACGGGGGGCCACGACATGACCACCCTCACCAGCACCGAGATCAGCGACTACCTCCAGCGCGTCCGCGCCGCCCTCGCGGACCTGCCCGCCGAGACCCGCGAGGAGCTGCTGGAGGACGAGCCCGCCCACCTCGCCGAGGTGCTCGCCGAGGGCGGCGCCGACCTCGCCGGACGCCTCGGCCCTCCGGAGCGGTACGCCGCCGACCTGCGCGCGGCCGCCGGGCTCCCGCCCGCCACGGGGGCGGTGCGTGCGCCCGTCGTGGTAGACGAACTGCTGAACAACATCAAGGTGTACGCGTCCCGCGCCGACCGGGCCGCCGGGCGCCTGGTCGGCTACCCGCGCCTGGTCGACCTGGCGCACCTGCTGCGGCCCGGCTGGTGGGTCCTCCGGGGCTACCTGCTCGGCCTGCTCGTCCTGCTGGCGGCCCGGGACGAGTTCTTCGCGCGCCTCCTACCGTTCCGGTTGAATCCAGGCGAATCGCTCGTCTGGCTGCTTGTCGTCGGCGCGGCTGTGGTCGCCTCGGTGCGCGTCGGGCGCGCCACCCCGGGGCTGTCGCGGTGGCGCCGCTGGGCCGTCTACGCCGCCGGGGCGCTCATCGTGCTGCTCGCCCTGGTCAACCTGGCTCCGCGGGCGTTCCAGTACGAGAGCGGGCCGAGCTACTACAACCCGTTCGGCGGCATCACGGACGTGTACCCGTACGACCAGAACGGCAACCCGCTCGACGGCGTCCAGTTCTACGACCAGAACGGCAACCCCATCCAGATCGGGGAGTACTGGCGCTGCCACACCGAGTACCCGGACCCGTCCATCGACCGCAACCCGTACCGGTATCCGCTGTGCCCGCCGAGCCAGTGGCGGCCGGGCATGGAGGCCTCCGCCGCGCCGGTCACGTCCGAGCCGGGCGCCGGACCGTCGGCCCAACCCGAGGCGTCGGCTCCGGCAACAACCCCGACCGCGACCCCGGCGGCCTCCCCGGGCAGGTGATCAAACACCGGATGGTGCGCGCGGCCCCGGACCGCTAGCGTGTACGCGCTGCCGGACCGTGGAGAGGAACACCCGTGTCGCAGGATCACCCCGTCGACGAGGACGTCGAGATGTTCGACGAGGAGCCGGCCGCGAAGCCGCGTTCGAAGCGGCTGCTGTGGTTCCTCGGGGCGGGGGCGGTGCTGGTCGTTCTGCTCGTCGGCGCGGCGTACCAGTGGGTCACCACGAAGGACGACGCGACGAACGCCGTGGTGGGCGACTGCCTGACGGCGCTGGCCGGCACGGACAGCATCGATATCCGCAACACCAAAGTGGACTGCACCGATCAGGCCGCCGCGTACCGGGTGTTGGGCATCGTCGAGAACGTCATGCTCGCGGAGGCCGACTGTGGCAGGTGGCCGGCGTCGAACATGCCGATCTGGATCCCCGACAGCACCGACCGCAGGGCGTCCGGCAAGGTGGTCTGTCTGCAGGCGATCAGCAAGTGAGGGTGACAGGCGAAGGGAGACCTGGTGGCGGAGTTGGGTGAGGGCCACGAGCAGTCGGGCGGCACCATCGGAAGTGCCGGCGGCGACTCGGTGGGCGATGGCGGCGACGCCGGCATCGGCGGCGCGGGCGGCGACGTGACCGGGGCCAACCCGGGCAGCGCCGGCGGCGGCCGGTCGGGCTGCGGGGCGACCGCCGTGCTCGCCATCCTGGGCGTCGGCGCGACGCTCGGCGGGGCCGTGACGGCCGCGGTGCGCCTCTTCTCGTAGATCGTCGAAGTAGGCGCGGGCGCCCGCCCGCGCCTACTTCACGTATGCCCAGGGACGTGGTTGGCTGGGCGGTATGGGTGACCTTGTCAGTTACGCCAGCAACGGCGGCACCAGCGACGGCTATCTGGCCGAGCCGGCCGCCCCGAACGGCCGGGCCGTGATCCTCATCCAGGAGTGGTGGGGCCTCGTCGGGCACATCACCGACGTGGCCGACCGGTTCGCGGCCGCCGGCTACGTGACGCTGGCCCCCGACCTCTACCACGGCGTGAAGACCTCCGAGCCGGACGAGGCCGGCAAGCTCATGATGGGCCTCGCCATGGACCAGGCCGCCAAGGACATGGCCGGCGCCGCCGCCTACCTGGCCGCGCTGCCCGAGGTCACCGCCGGCGTGGGCACCGTGGGCTTCTGCATGGGCGGCAGCCTCGCGCTCTGGTCGGCCACCCTGTCGCCGCACATCAAGGCCGCCGTCGGCTTCTACCCGGCCGTCCCGTGGGAGCGGATGAGTCCGCAGTGGACTAACTATGCCGGCAAGGCCGCCCAGTTCCACTGCTCCGAGGAGGACGGCACGTCGGCCGCGGCCGGCATCCAGCAGGCCGTCGCCGCGATCACGGCCGCCGGCGGCACCACCGAGGTGTACGACTACCCCGGCACCCACCACGCGTTCTTCAACGACGACCGGCCCGAGGTCTACGCCCCGGCCGCGTCCGCCGCCGCCTGGGACCGCACGCTGGCCTTCCTCGACACGCACCTGGGGTGACCGCCCGCACCGACACGCCCGCGCAGGTCATCACCAACGCCCGCCGCGCCGCGGACCTGGCCACCCTCGACGCCGCCGTCAGCGACTGCTTCGCGTGCCCGCGTCTGGTCGAGTGGCGCGCGGAGGTCGCCGCGACGCGCCGCGCCTCGTTCCGCGACGAGGAGTACTGGGGCCGTCCCGTGCCCGGGTTCGGGCAGCCCGACGCGCGCATCGCGATCCTGGGCCTCGCCCCGGCCGCGCACGGCGGCAACCGCACCGGCCGCATCTTCACCGGCGACCGGTCGGGCGACGTGCTGTTCGCCGCGATGCACCGCGCCGGCCTGGCCAACCAGGCGCACAGCGTCGGCCGGGCCGACGGCCTGACGCTCACCGACACCCGCGTCTTCGCGGCCGTCCGCTGCGCCCCGCCGGACAACAAGCCGACACCGGCGGAGCGCGACACCTGCGCCCCGTGGCTGCACCGCGAGGTCGAGCTCATCAAACCCACCCTGCGCGTCGTGGTCGCCCTGGGCGGGTTCGCGTGGGCCGCGTGGTGGCCGGTCCTGACCCGGGTGTACGGGCTACGCGCCCCGGTCCCGCGCCCCGCGTTCGGTCACGGAGCGCGGGTCGACCTCCCCGGCGCGCCGACGTTGCTCGGCTGCTACCACGTGAGCCAGCAGAACACGTCTCGTTTACTGCTGACGCCGCCGATGCTGGACGACATCTTCAGGCGGGCGAAAGAGATCGCAGGCATCACTGATCTCGCCGAGCGGCCGTGGGCCGAAGGTTGGTTCGAGCGACTTTACGAGCAGCGAAACGGGGGCGCTGGGTGACGCGGGTGGCGACCTGCCCACGTTCGGGTCAGCCGCTCAGCGCGACTCGCCGGCCGTACAAGGGCAAACGCCGATTCGCTAGCACTCGCGCCCTGCGAGTGCTAGCGTCGTCGCGCCTCGCCGGTATTGATCGGCGTATCCGCTAGAAAGCGATCATGGCATGTCTGAAGACACGTCCGGCTCGACGCCGACTGCCCCGCCGTCCCCGCCTCCTCCGCCGCCCCGCCGGTTGACGTGTCGTGGGTGACGACAGATCTCATTCGCAACGGCGACCCCACGCGCGGCCGTGGCGAGATTCGCCGGCAGCGCGTAGTGGAGAGCGGCGAATGACCGACCAGCACGATTCGGCGACCTCGGCCGTGTCGGCTGACGCGGCCAAAGCCACACCCGCCGCGCCGGTCGAGAGTGCGCCGCCCGCGCCGCCGGTTGACGTGTCGTGGGTGACGACAGAACTAATCCATAGCGAGGGCGGGGCGCGAGGGCGAAAGTCCGGCCGGTGACCGGCGAAGAGGTCTACTCGGCCTTTATCGACGGCGAGCTAAAGACGGAACGCGAGCGCCGAGCGACCTTGGAGGCGCGCGGGGTGTCGGTGGTGGCGCAGTCGGGTGGGCTTGTCACGCTGTTGACCGGCATCGGCGCGCTCGCGAAGGGCGCCGGGGTCGGGGCGCTTCCGACAGTCGCGTTCGGCGCGGTCATCGTCGCGCTCGTCTTCTTCCTCGGCGCCGCCGTGTTTGGCATCTTGGTTAACATCCCGCACCTCTACCCGCCGCACCCGGTAGCCGACGCCGCGACCATGACCGAGATGCGCACCTCGAAGCGCGATCACACCGACGCCGAGGCGCGCAGTGTGATCGCCCATCTCCATATTGGAACGGTCGATAAGCTTCGCAAGGGTAACGACCTCAAGGTTCAATGGATCTCGGCCGCGCAGTTCGCGCAGGTGCTCGCCGTCGTGGCGTTGAGCGTGGCCGTGTGGGTCATCATCACCCACCCGTCGCCGTAGGTTCGACGGCCCCAGTCGCGCGCCTCGCGGGTTTCGCACGGAGGCGTGAGCGGCCGGCGCGCCGCTCGCAGCGGATCGGGATGCTAGATCGGCGCGCGCGTACCGCCGCGAGCCGTTTGGCGGCTAGCCTCTACCGGGGCAGAAGGGCGATACGAGGCATGCGCTTGAAGCGATTCCGGGGCATAGAGCTGACCATGGCGCTGGTGACCATCGGATGTTTGGCGTTGTTGGGCGTCACATTTCTCATGTCGAGCGCAGGCTTTCTCGACTGGCTCGCGGGCGTCTTGGTCAACATCTTCGCGGCACTGGCCTTGGGCGTGGCCGCTCTATTTGATCATCAAGAGGCTTGATCGACAGATCGAACGTGTTCGCGTGGAGACGAAGTCGAGCGTTGATGCCCTAACGGAGCGCGTGACAACCTTTGAGCAGGGCGTCGAGCGGCGAATCGATGAGGTAGCGGCGGCGGTGTCGTCGAGGCTGGCTCAGGAAAGTGATCAAGATCTTGCGGCCTTCGACTCGCTTGCGGGTGCTCCATCGCGGGCGGCAGTCCTTGAGGCTCTCGTGCGTGCCGTCGACATGGGATTGATCCGTCCTTGGCGGGGGCCACGGGTGCTTGTTTCCGAGGGATTCTCGATCTTTGTGCGGGTTGACTATGACGAAGACCCCGACCCGTTCCATGGTGAGGAAGAGATCACGTTCGTAGTTGAGGAGCTCGATGGCAGCCAGCTTGAGAGCGTCACGTGGGACACCGACTTGAGCGTCGATGACGTTATGGTGCGGCTTGGCCGCGCGATTCAGCGGCACACATCGCGAGAGGTTCTCGACGTGCGGACGCTCTTCGCCGGCATCCGTGACGCGCTGGTAGTGGCAAGCACTCATCCAAGCCGCCGGCCGATCTTGCAGCTGTGCCCGCCGCAGTGGGCGATAACCGACACGGGCGTGGTTTCCTACGGCAAGAGTCCGCTATACGAGGTGTCCGCACGGAAGCTCCGCGCTGACAGCCACATGGAGAACCATGTCGGGGCGAAGACGTGGGTTGACCGTGACTCATGGGAGGGCGCCTACGTGGTTGCTTGTGCGCTTGATTGGTTTGATGACAAGCCCGAGCCCGCCTTCTGAGAGGCGCCTACGACCCCGGCCAGCCAAGCGGCGGCGACTGCCTCCGCGAGCGCCGGGGTAGCCGATCTCGTGGAGCACCCGTGAGTGGACGAATGGTTCCGATGCGGGGCCGTTGAGCAATCCGGAGCAACAATCTTGTTTGTCGATTGATTTAGCGGGCAAACTCGGGCTACATCGGCGCTTGAGCGCGGCTAGGGAGGCCATCATGGGACTGCATTTCCTTGGTAAAGACCCGAACTCTGATCGCGACCAGTCGCCTACCGTGTGGGACGACGGGGACTGCTACGTCGTGCAGGGCTGGCGCATCACGGACGAGGCGACCCTCGCCGAGATCGGTGACGTCCCGGCGCATGAGACGGTGATCCGCATTCCGAAGCGGCTGATGCCTGTGTTCCCGGAGGTGAACGGTAGCCGTGGTGGCGCTGGCTGATCTTCTGCCGATGGCCCAGCGGCGGGCACTTCACCTCGAAATGCGTGATACCTACGCCCGGACGGACCGATTCGTGGCGTGGCAAGCTGGCCAGCTGTTCGATCGCAGCGAAGGCGATGCGTGGTGGCACGGCTTGTTGGCACCCCTTGTCTCACGCGGTGGTGATATTCGGCGGCTCCGCATCGTGTCGGAGCCGGTTACGGACTACGTCCGGTATGAGTTCGAGGTGACGCCGTTCGCGAATCTTGCGGGCGGCGAAGCCGTTCGCTGGCTGCCCCGACACCGAGCGTCCGATCTCAGACTGCCGGGAAATGACTTCTGGCTCGTTGACGACGTCCTGCTTTTCAACCTCGCCAGTGGCGACGGTGAGTTCGTGGGGGTCGAACCTAACGAGGACCCCGAAGTGCTCGCGTTCTGCGTAGCGTCGTTCGAGGCGGCGTGGGATCGGGCAGTCGATCACAGCGACTACCGCCCGACCTGACATGGCGCCTCGCCCTACGACCTCGGCCGTGCAGGAGGCACGGGCCGCATTCGCGGCGCGCCTACGTGAGATCAGGATCGAAGCCGGCCTGACCGCGAGCGACCTCGCCGCGCGGGCGGGGTGGCAGCGGTCGAAGGTCAGCAAGATCGAGCACGCGCGGCAGGCGCCGACCGTGGCCGACGTCGCGGCCTGGTGCGAACACGCGCGGGCAACCGATCAGATGCCTGACCTCGTTGCGTCGCTGCATGCGGTCGAGGGCATGTGGGTCGAGTGGCGCCGTCTCGAACGAAGCGGCCTGCGGCGGCTGCAAGAGGCGTCCATTCCCTTGTTCGAGCGGACGCGCAGCTTCCGAATCTACGAGGTCGGCGTCATCCCGAGCCTGTTTCAGACCGTCGAGTACGCCACAGCGAGGATGCGGCGCATTGTCGAGTTCAGCGGCGTGCCCGACGACGTAGATCAGGCCGTGCAAGCGCGGATGGATCGACAACGGATCGTGCGGACGGGCGACCGGACATTCGCGGTGGTGCTCGAAGAGGCAGCCCTGTACGCCCGTATCGGGGACACGGAGATGATGGCGTCGCAACTGGCGTGGCTCATCACGGTAGCCGGACTGCCGAGTGTCAGCCTTGGGATCATTCCGCGCGGTATCGCCCGCACCATGTGGTCAACTCCGGGCTTCTGGATCTACGACGATGGGCGGGTAGGAATCGAGACGCCGACAGCGAGGATCACGATTACCCAGCCTCGCGAGATCGCGATCTATGAGCGGACCTTCACCGAACTCTCGTCCATGGCGGTCGTCGGAGCACCAGCGCGCCGGATCATCACCGAGGCGATCAGCGCACTCGACTGCTGACGTTCCCAAGCAACTTCGAGCACGGGCGTTGAGGTGATCGCGCCCATCCCCGCATGGTCGATGAGGGTGCCGACCGTGCCGGCGTTGTAGCGGTGCGGCTCACTCGACGTAACGGTCAGATGATGGGGCGCGCGAGGGGAGACAGGAGTGCTCGCGAAGGGCATGACGATCAGGATTCCCGAGGGAGACCGGCTCGGCGCCACCGGGCCGACCGAGCTGCTGCTGACTGAGGCGCCCGAAGACCTGCACCCCCAGCAGGAATGGGTTCGCGTCCAGGGCGTGGAACTCGACGACGGCGTCGTGACCGACGTGCCGGTCGGCCTGATGATCCGCGCGGCGTATCTGCGCGCGTTGGTTGCGAAGACGGCGGCTACGGATGTGGCGGCACCGTGAACGAGGAAGGACCGTTCTACTTGGATCGGTTTTTGTACTGCCATGCCCCGATGTGGGCCGTCATCGACCGTCGAGGTCGGCGGTATCGCTGCAAGGTCTGCAATCAGTCGATCGACGCGCTCGCGGCGGAAGTCGAGGTATGGGAACAAGCGACGGCCGAACGCCCGGAGTTGGGATTCTGGGGCACGCCGTATGAGGAGCGCGCCGCGCGGCTCACTGGGGTACTGCGGTGGGCGCGGCGTCTAGACACGGGCGGCTACGTCCTCCGGTGGATCGGCTCGCTGGGTTGGGCGGATTCATAAGCGGAGTCGCTGACGACTCGCGACATCCTCAACAGAGGGTGATCTTCGTGGGGAATCTTGGGACGAAACACGTGGATATCCGCGTGTTTCGTCCCAAGATTGATAAGGATGATCGATTAGGGCGCGATGGCCATCGCGGTCAGCGTCCAGTCGTCGTAGCGGGCGGTCACGCCCGACGCCTGCTTCACCTGCACCTCGACGGTGCAGGGGCCGTCCATCGCGGTGTTCCACACCCGCTGCACGCTGTGCGACTCCCACGAACTGGACGTCTCGGTGCCGCCGTCGGTGCTGTCGAAGGCGAAGTCGTTGGGGGCCACCGGGTTGGCCTCCACCCCGTCCACCAGGATGCGGACCTGGCACGTGCCCGCTGCGCCGTAGCAGGCGCTCTCCGCCGAGAAGGTCGCCACGACGAAGCCGCCGGCAGTGGCGTCGACCGTCACCGTGCCCAGCGCGGTGAATGTCGTGCCGGTGTGGGTGGAGAACGTGCTTTCTGTGCGGACCGCCGTCTTCGTGACGGCGCCGCCGTCGTGCGTGGTGGCCGCGGCGACGGCGCCGCCCGCCGCGAAGGCGAGCGCCGATGCCGCCGCGACGACGACGACGCCGAGTCGACGTCGGTGGAAAATTCTCATGATGTACCCCCATGTATCGATTGCCGCCCCGGGATGAGTAACGATCAGCGGGATCGATCAGATGTTGGACCGAGGGTTACCGGGACCGTGCGGTTCGCGTGCGGGCGTTAACCTGCCCTGGTGAACCGCTCAGCGCTGCGCCGGTGGGGACCGCTCGCCGCGGTCGCCGCGCTGCTGGGCGTCGTCATCATCGCGTCCCTGGTCTCGCACCCCGAGGTCACGTTCATCACGCGGCTGGTGGAGACGCCGGCCCCGGCGGGGGACATCCCGACCGTGGCGCCGCCCAGCGCCGAGGCGACCGCCCCGCCCACCGGCCCGCCCGAGGCGCCGTGGCACGTGCCCACCTGGCTGACGAACCTGATCGGGGCCGTCTGTCTGCTCATCGTGCTGGCCCTCGTGGCGTACCCCCTGTGGTTGATGCTGCGCGACAAGATCGCGCCGCGCCGCGTGCCCCCGGCCACCGACCTGGACGCGCCCCTGCCGGAGGCGCAACGGATCGCCGCGATGCGCAGCGCCCTGGACGAGGGCCTCGTGGCGCTCGACGACGATGACGCCGACCCGCGCCGCGCGGTGATCGCGTGCTGGCTGCGGCTGGAGGAGGCGGCAACGGCCGCCGGCGCGCCGCGCGAGGTCGGTGACACCGCGACCGACGTGGTGCTGCGCCTGCTGCGCACGCACGACGTGAGCGTCGAGGCGCTGGACCACCTGGCGCACGTCTACCACGAGGCCCGCTACGCCCGGCACGAGGTGGACGTCGGGATGCGCGACGAGGCCCGGGCCGCCCTGGCCCAGCTGCGGCGCGAGCTGTCCGCCCGGCCGGCCGCGCCCCGCCCGTCGGCGCCCGAGGGCCCGGCGGCACCGGACGCGGGCCCCCGCCCGCCCGCGCCAGTAGTGGGGCCCCGATGAGCGCCGAACGGATCGTCGGCATTGACGACCTGCTCAGCCGGGAGGAGGACGACCCGACGCCGCGCCGCAAGCCCGAGCGCCCCGCCCGGCAGTTCCTCATCCGGACCGCCATCACGGCGCCGCTCATCGCGGCCGTGCTCTACGCGATGCTGCCGCTGCTGCAGGTCAAGATGGCGTACCCGCTGCTGCTCGCGTTCACGCTGGCGGTCCTCGTGATCCGTCGCGCGGTGCGGCTCGTCGTGGAGCCGGGCCGGCGGCTGACCCGTGACCTGGTCGCGCACCGCGTCGTGGCGTACGACCCGACCCGCGACGACGGTGTCGTCGGCGCGGACGGCCTGTCCCGGGCGGTGCTGCGCTGGGAGATGCGGCTGGAGTGGTCCGGCGTCGAGCGGCAGCGCTTCATGAAGCGGATGCCGCTCCTCATCGGCGAGATCGTCGACGAGCGGCTGCGCCAGCGGCACGGACTCACCCTTGAACACGACCGCGCGGCCGCGCGGCGGCTCTGCGGGCCGGAGCTGTGGGCCTTCCTCACCGAGCCGATGACCAGGATCCCGACCCCGCGCCAGTTCGCGGTGATCGTGAAGCAGATGGAGGCACTGTGAACCCCTCGTCCACCATGAAGCCCGCGGACGTCGGCGCGCTGGCCGGCCGGGTCCTCGACGCGGTCAACGGCGTGGTCGTCGGCAAGCGGGACGCCCTCACCCTGGTGTTCGCGGGCATCCTCGCGGGCGGGCACGTGCTGCTGGAGGACCTGCCCGGCCTGGGCAAGACGCTGACCGCCCGCAGCTTCGCGCTGGCCCTCGGGCTGGACTTCCGGCGCCTGCAGTTCACGCCCGACCTGCTGCCCGCCGACGTGACCGGCTCGTTCCTGTACGACCAGCGCACCCACGACTTCACCTTCCGACCGGGCCCGATCTTCACGAACCTGCTGCTCGCCGACGAGATCAACCGCACCCCGCCGAAGACCCAGTCGGCCCTGCTGGAGGCCATGCAGGAGCGCCAGGTGTCGGTGGAGGGCACGACCTACCCGCTGCGGCCCCCGTTCCACGTGCTGGCCACGGCCAACCCCATCGAGTACGAGGGCACGTACCCGCTGCCCGAGGCGCAGCTCGACCGGTTCCTGCTGCGGGTGTCGTTCGGCTACCCGACCGCCGACGAGGAGTGGGACGTGCTGCGCCGGCGCATGTCGCGCCGCCGCGAGGAGATCTCCATCGAGCCCGTGGTGGACGCGCCGACCCTGTCGGCCATGCAGGCCGCCCTGGAGACGGTGACGGTGGAGGACTCGGTCGGCCGCTACATCGTCACGCTGGCCGCGGCCACCCGGAACCACCCGCAGGTGCTCGTGGGCGCCTCGCCGCGCGGCTCGCTGGCGCTGCTGCTGCTGTCGCGCGCGGTGGCCGCGATGGCCGGCCGCGACTACGTCATCCCCGAGGACGTGAAGGCGGTCGCCGTGCCCGCGCTCGGCCACCGGCTCACCCTGCGGCCCGAGGTGTGGCTGCGCCGCGTCAACGTCGACCAGGTCGTCCGCGAGGTGCTGGAGCAGACCCAGGCCCCGGCCAGCGGCGCGCTGCCCAGCTACGCGGCCCGCCGGGCCTGAGCCCCGTGGAGAACCCGTTCGCCGACCACCGCACCTGGGTGCCCACCCGGGCGATGGGCCGGGCCATCGTGGTCACCGCCGTGCTGGCGGTGATCGCGGTCGTGCTGGGCCGGTACGACCTCGTGGTGCTCGCCGCGCCGTTCGCGCTCGGCGTCGCGTGGGGCCTGCGGGCCCGCCCGACGGTCCTGCCCGAGCTGGTCCTGACCTCGACCGAGGACCCGGTCGTCGAGGGTCACGAGATCGCGGCCCGGGTGGTGGTCGCCAACGCGGATGAGTGCCCGTACGACGTGGTGGTGGTGCGGGCGGCGCCCAGCCGGTGGGTGCGCCTGCGGCACAGCGACCGCCCGTACGCGGGGGAGCTGCCCGCCGGGGCCGCCACGGCCGTCGACCTGGCCGGTCCGGCGCTGCGCTGGGGCGAGCACTGGGTGGGCCCCGCGCAGGCGTACGCGGTGGCCGGCGGCGGGCTGCTCATCTCGACGCCGAACTTCACCGACGTGGCCCCGATCAAGGTGTTCCCGGCGCTCGACGAGTTCCGGGCCGACGACGCCATGCCGCACGCGGCCGGCCTGGTCGGCGTGCACCGCTCCCGCCGCCCCGGCGAGGGCGGCGAGCTGGCCGGCATCCGGGCCTTCGCGCCGGGTGACCGGCTGCGGCGCATCGACTGGCGCACCACGCTGCGCGCCCAGCACCCGTACGTGGCGCAGACCCTCTCCGACCGGGATGCCGAGGTCGCCCTCGTGCTCGACGTGGTGCACGAGGCGGGCCGCTCCGGCGGCATCCATGGCGCCGCGTCCGCGCTGGACACGACCGTCCGCGCGGCGACCGCGATCGCCCAGCACTACCTGCACCGCGGCGACCGCGTGTCGTTGATCGAGTACTCGTACGAGATCCGCCGGCTGCGCGCCGGCTCCGGCCGCCGGCACTTCCACGCCGTGCTGGAGTGGATCCTGCAGGTGCGCCCCTCCGACGGCGTGGAGGCCCCGCCGCCGTACCTGTTCGACGGGCACCACCTGCCCACCCGCGGCCTGGTCGTGGTCCTGACGCCGCTGCTCAACGAGCATTCCGCCGAGATGGTCGCCCGGCTGGCCCGGTCGGGTCGGATGGTCGTCGCGATCGACACGCTCGACACGTCCGCCTCCGTGCCGTACCAGCGCTCCGCGTGGGGCCCGCTGGCCCACCGGCTGTGGTGGATGGACCGCGAGAACGTCATCGGGCAGCTGCGCGAGGTGGGCGTCCCGGTGGCCCAGTGGGCCGGCACGGGCAGCCTCGACCACGTCCTGCGCGACGTGACCCAGCTGGCCGCCGCGCCCCGGGTAGGTGTCCGATGATCAGAGTCCCGTACTCGGTGGAGGAGGTCCTCGGCGGCCTTCGCGCCCGGACCCACGCGACGAGCCGCGCGGTGCGCCGCACCGCCCCCGGACCCGCGCTCGTGCGCGGCCTCGCGGGCGCGTTCGCGGTGGCGGTGCTGCTGCTCGCCGCGCCGGAGCCGTTCGTGGAGGTCCCGTGGACGTGGGGCATCGCGGTCGTGCTGGGCGCTGCGGTGGGGTTGGCTCCACGCAGCTCGGTGGTCACCCTCGTGGTGCTGCTCGTGGCCGTGGCCTGGCTGACCTCCACCCTGGTGTACCAGGAGCCGGCGCCGCTGTGGCGGCTGATCCTGGTGGCCGCGGCGATCTACCCGGTGCACACCGGGGCCGCCCTGGCCGCCGTGCTGCCGTACGACGCGGTCGTGGCGCCCGGGGTGCTGAGCCGGTGGGCGGGGCAGACGGCGGCCGTCCTCGCCGGCGGGGTGGGCATCGCCGTGGGCGGCGTGCTGCTGGCCAGCCGCGTGGCGGGCTGGTCGCCGCTGGTGGCGCCGATCCTGGGCCTGCTGGCGATCGCCGCCCTGGCGGTGGTGCTGGCGTGGCTGGTGGGGCGCCGGTAGCCGAGGTCACACCTGAGAGCTGCGTGACATCGACGCTGTTGGCGAGGGTCCCCGAAACGCGACAGGGGTAGCGTTCTGGGCGTGAAGCCGCAGAGGATTCTCATCGTCGGTGCCGGCCACGTCGGGCTCTACGCGGCCCTGCGGTTGAGCCGCAAGCTCAAGCGGGGCGAGGCCGAGGTCATGGTCGTCGACCCGCAGCCGCACATGACCTACCAGCCGTTCCTGCCCGAGGCGGCGGCCGGCAACATCTCGCCGCGACACAGCGTGGTGCCGCTGCGCCGCGAGCTCAAGCACTGCACCGTTCTCGCCGGCTCGGTGACCAGGGTGGAGCACGCCCGCAAGGTCGCGACCGTACAGCCGATCATCGGCCCGGCGCGCGAGGTCGGCTACGACCACATCATCGTGGCGCCCGGCTCGGTCTCCCGGACCCTGCCGATCCCCGGCCTGGCCGAGCACGCCGTCGGGTTCAAGACCATCGGCGAGGCCATCTATTTGCGCAACCACGTGCTGGAGCGGCTCGACATCGCCGCCACCACGACCGACAGGGCGACCCGGGCGACGGCGCTGACGTTCGTCTTCGTCGGCGGCGGGTACGCCGGCATCGAGGCGCTCGCCGAGATGGAGGACATGGCCCGCGACGCGCTGCGCTACTACCCGGAGCTGTCGACCGACGACATGCACTGGGTGCTCGTCGAGGCCACCCAGCGGGTGCTGCCCGAGGTGTCCCCGGACATGGGCGCCTACACGGTCGAGCAGTTGCGCACGCGCAACCTCGACATCCGGCTCGGCACCCGCCTGGAGTCCTGTGTGGACCGCAAGGTGGTGCTCTCCGACGGCGACAGCTTCACCGCGGACACCATCGTGTGGACGGCGGGCGTCAAGGCGCACCCGATGCTCGACGCGACCGACCTGCCCCGCGACGCGCGGGCCCGGGTCACCTGCCTGCCCACGCTGCAGGTGGTCGACCCGTCCGGCGCGGTGGTCGAGGGCGCGTGGAGCGCCGGCGACTGCTCGGCCGTGCCCGACCTGACCGCCGCGCAGCCCGGCACCATGTGCTCGCCCAGTGCCCAGCACGCGGTCCGCCAGGCGAAGACGATGGCCGACAACATCGTGGCGGTCCTGCGCGGCCGGCCCGTGAAGAACTACGCCCACAAGTACGCCGGCTCGGTGGCGAGCCTGGGGCTGCACAAGGGCGTCGCGCAGGTCTACGGCATCAAGCTCAAGGGCCTGCCCGCGTGGTTCATGCACCGCACGTACCACCTGAGCCGGATCCCGAGCGTCAACCGCAAGGTCCGGGTGACCATCGACTGGACCCTGGCGCTGTTCCTCAAGCGCGAGGTCGTGCCGCTCGGTCAGCTGCACGACCCGCTGGCCCCGTTCACCGAGGCTACGAAGAGCTGACGTCCCAGATCCACACGTCGTCGACCCTGCGGCCCGCGAACAGCAGCCCGTCGAGGGTGGTCCGCAGGGCGTCGGCGCGGGGGCCGTCGGGCACCACGACGCAGTCGGCGCCCCAGAACCGCAGGTCGGCCTGGGCCTGCCGACGCACCGACGCGTTCAGGACGGGCACCCGGCCGCTCTTCGCGACGGCGCTGAGCAGCTTCGACGTCGGCTGCGGGTAGGTGCCCATGGAGGCGTTCCCGCGCGGCCCGTACGGCCCGATGAAGAAGCCCTCGGGCAGCGCGAACCGGGCGTTGGCCGCGGCCGCCCAGCGCATCGCGTCCGGTTGCGCGGCGGTCGGCAGCGGCACGGGCACGAGGACGCCGCCGTCGGGCACGCACTCGCGCCAGTGGCCACTGCTGATGAACGTCGGCACCGGCTCCCGGTCGGTCGTGGCCACCTGGCGCGGCAGGATCGGCACGAGCGCCGCCACCACCGCTGCCGGCACCACGAAGCGCACCCACGGCGTCCGGTGCGCCAGCGCGCGCCCGATGCCGTAGCCGAGCAGCACCCCGAACAACGGCAACAGTGCCAGGGAGTACCGGGTGGGCAGCGCCCCGGTGATGACGGGCATCTCCCGCAGCGGGTAGTACAGGCTGGGCAGGCCCGTGCGGTGCCCGGCGAACGTCACGTACGGGCCGAAGGACAGCAGCGTCATCACGATGGCCGACCCGACGACCGCCGTGGTGGCCGGCGACCTCCGCTGCCACACCGCGAGCACCACGACGAGCAGCAGCAGCATCGGCCCGAAGTACGCGTTGGCCTCGGTGGCGCTCGTGGTGAGCTTCTCAGCGCCCGGCGACGTGCCGATCGACAGCGTCGAGACGGAGATGTAGCTGGCCACGTCGCCGTAGAAGACGGCCGGGCTGAACGGGGCGTTCGGGATGGCCTGCGGGCCCGCGAACTGGATGTACAGCGGGTACGCCAGCAGGGCCGTGGCGAGCGCGGCGGCGATGGCCGACCCGCACAGGAACGGCCGGGCGACCTCGCGCGCCCACGCGCGCCGGCGCAGCGCGTACACCGGAATGAAGATCAGGAGGGTGAGCGCGGTGAGGAAGAGGACCTCCTCGCCGAGGAACGCCTGGGCGACGATGAGCAGGCCCAGCCCGACGCCTGTGCCGATGACCGCCCCGACCCGGGTGACCCGGGTGAGCCGGATCAGGCCGTAGAGGATCGGCGGCACCAGCCACTGCGCGGTGATGTGCAGGTGGCTGTTGGACTGCGACATCATGCCGGGGCCGAAGCCGGCCAGCGCCGCGCCGACCGCCGCGCCCGCCCGGTGCATGCCCAGGGTGCGGGCGAGCAGCAGGTACCACCCCGCGGCGGTGGCGGCCAGGTTCACCGCGACCAGCAGGGCGAACGAGACCGCCGCGCCGAAGATGACCGTCACCGGCGTGAACAGCACCCCGTGCAGGGTGTGCGACGCGTTGGCCATCATGTTGACGCCGTCGGGGGCGTTGAGCCGGTCGGTGACCAGGCTGAAGTCGCCCGTCCAGACGAGCGTGCCGTGCCCCAGGAACCACTCGATGAGCGCCTGGTCGTGCACGTTGGCCGCGAGCGCCCGGGTGTGCGGGTCGGGCCACAGGCCCGCGGTCAGCAGCCCCGCGACGGCCACGTATGCCGCGCAGACGAGCGCGTCGACCACGCGGGGGCGGCGCAGCGCGGCCCACACCCGTCGGCTCGGCGCGGGCGGCTGCTCGACGCGCTCGGCGGAGGCGATCGTCTCGGATACGGTGCTGGCCACGCGGGCAAAGATATCGTCTGCCCGCCTGTGCGGCTGAGCGGGCGACGCCGGGCGGCTAACCTATCCGTGCGGCCCGGATGGTGGAATCGGCAGACACAGTCGCCTTAAAAGCGACAGCCGCAAGGCGTGCGGGTTCGAGCCCCGCTCCGGGCACAGGCAGGTCAACAGCGTTGCCGGCGTCGGCTGTCACGGTGCGGAAGATCGCCCGTAGCACCGTCCGTTGCGGAATACCCCGGGGTTGGCGCTTTCCGTCGCGATCATGAGGCTGGTGGGCCGGTATCCGCCGGCTGTCGGTACCAAGATCTGGGTTTCCTGTGCAGGAGTGTGGCTGGGCTGCGCTCCCGTACAGAAAACGGGGATCTTCACGACGGGCGAGGGGCGGTTTGTCGGTTATCGGGTCGCCGGGACTGCGCGTTTGTACCGCGTTCGGCGATCGTGGAACGACGCGTGTAAACGACCAGCGATCAAACTGTGCGTCCGTACCGGAGATGGTGATCTTCAACCGGTGTCGTCCGGTCGTCGGCTGTGCGCGGCCAATTCGGTCCAGCCGTGATCAGGTCGGTCGCGGCGTGGTGCAGATTCTTGTCTATCGATGGTTGCGCGCGTGTCGGTATTCCATCAGATTGGGATCTCCCGCCGCGCGGCGTGGCGCCGCCCGGCGTCCGGTCGTTCGGTCAGACCGACCGTTAAGGAGCGATTCATCCCGTTCTGCAGCCATTGACGGGAACCAGTATCTCGTCGTACGTTCATTGGGAGAACTAGCGTTCGCATGGCGAACACCATTCGACTTCGCTCCGCCGGTCATTCTTCTCTGGAGGTCTCATGCGTCGGTCCCTCGCGGGCCTCGCCGCCGCCACCGTGCTGCTCGCGGTCGCGGCGTGCGGATCAGAGGAGCCGGCGGACGGCACGCCGTCGTCCACCGGCACCACCAAGGTCGCCGTCGGGGTCATCCCGATCGTCGACGTGGCCCCGATCTACCTCGGCAAGGACAAGGGCTTCTTCAGCAAGCGCGGCATCGAGCTCACCCTGACGCCCGCGCAGGGCGGCGCCGCGATCGTCCCGGGCGTGGTGAGCGGCCAGTTCCAGTTCGGCTTCAGCAACGTCACCTCGCTCATGATCGCGCAGACCAAGGCCGTGCCGATCAAGGTCGTGGCCAACGGCGTCGCGTCCACCGGCAAGTCGGGCGCGGACTTCGGCGCGGTCGTGGTCAAGGGCGACAGCCCCATCCAGTCGGCCAAGGACCTGGCCGGCAGGAAGGTCGCCGTCAACACCCTCAAGAACATCGGCGACACCACCGTGCGCGAATCGGTCCGCAAGGCCGGCGGCGACCCTGCCGGCATCCAGTTCGTCGAGATCGGCTTCCCCCAGATGGCCGCCGCCCTCGACAACGGCCAGGTCGACGCCGCGTGGGTGGTCGAACCCACCCTCTCGGCGACGAAGGCGGCCGGCGCCCGCCCCGTGGCGTGGAACTTCGTCGACGCCGCGCCGGACCTGACCGTGGCGGTCTACTTCACCTCGACCAAGCTGACCCAGGAGAACCCCGAGCTGGTCAGGAGGTTCGCCGAGGCGATCAACGAGTCGCTGCAGTACGCGGACACCCACCCCGACGAGGTGCGCGCCGTACTCGGGTCGTACACCCAGATCAGTGAGGAACTGCGCACGTCCATGACGTTGCCGAAGTGGCCCACCCAGATCAACAAGACGTCGATCGAGGCGCTGGCCAGGCTCGGCCAGTCCGACGGCGTCTTCACCACCGCGCCTGACCTGAGCGCGCTGCTTCCGTGACCCCAACGCCCCCCAGCCCGCCGGGCCGACGGGTCCACCCCGCCCTCCTGGGCGCGGGTGGACTCGTCGTGCTCATCGCCATCCTGGAGACCCTGCCCCGCGTCGGCGTGGTGTCCGCGCGGCACCTGCCGCCGACCAGCGCCGTCGCCGCGGCCTTCGTCGAGGAGGTCCGCAAGCGCGCGTTCTGGGTGGCGCTCGGCGACACCCTCACCTCGTGGGCCATCGGGCTCGCCATCGCCGTGGCCGCCGGCGTCGTGCTCGGCTTCGTCATCGGCGGCATCGGCCCGCTGCGCGAGTTCACCGCCTCCACCGTGGAGTTCCTGCGGCCCATCCCGTCGGTGGCGCTGATCCCGCTCGCCGTGATCCTCTTCGGCACCCGGATCCAGTCCGCCCTGCTGCTCATCGTCTACGCGTCGTTCTGGCAGGTGCTCATCCAGGTGCTCGGCGGCGTCCGGGAGGTCGACCCGGTCGCCGACGAGACGGCCCGCAGCTACGGCCTGGGCGCGTGGGCCCGGTTCCGCCACGTCCTGTGGCCCACCGCCCTGCCGTACGTGATGACGGGCGTCCGGCTGGCCGCCAGCGTCGCCCTGGTCCTCGCGATCACGGCGGAGCTGATCGTGGGCACCGACGGGCTGGGCAAGCTCATCGGCACCGCCCAGGCGTCGCAGGCCGTTCCCGCCATGTACGCCCTGATCGCCGTGACCGGCGTGCTCGGCATCGTCATCAACGTGGGGGTCCGCGCCGTGGAGCGTCGCCTGCTGTTCTGGCACCAGTCGGTGCGCGGCGAGGTGATCCCGTCATGACCGCCGTCGCCCGACGCCTGGTGTTGATCCTCGGACTGCCGGTGATCCTGCTGGTCGTCTGGTGGTTCGTCTCGGCGGGCAGCACGACGTACTACCTGCCGCCGCTGAGCGCCATCCTGGACGCCTTCGGCCGCAAGTGGACCGGCGGGGCCCTGCGCGACCACGTGCTGCCGAGCGTGGCGCGGCTGTCGCTGGGCTACGTGCTCGGCGTCGGGGCCGCCGTCGTCCTGGGCGTGCTCATCGGCCTGGTTCGCCCGGTGCGCGCCGCGACCGAGCCCGTCTTCGAGTTCTTCCGGGCGTTCCCGCCGCCGGTGCTCGTACCGGTGATCATGTTGTTCGCGGGGATCGGCGACACCATGAAGGTGATCGTGATCGCCATGGGCTGCCTGTGGCCGGTGCTGCTCAACACCGTCGAGGGCGTCCGCGGCCTCGACGGGATCCTGTCCGACACCTCCCGGGCGTACCGGATCACCGGGCTCGCGCGGCTGCGCCACCTCGTGCTGCGCGGCGCCAGCCCGCAGATCATGACGGGCGCCCGGCAGGCCATGGCCATCGCCATCATCCTCATGGTCATCAGCGAGATGTTCGCCCCCACCAACGGGCTCGGCTACTCGATCGTCGAGGACCAGCGCACCTTCGCCATCCCCGAGATGTGGAGCGGCATCATCCTGCTCGGGCTGCTCGGTGTGGCCTACTCCCTCCTGCTCCGCGTCGTCGAGTGGCGCGTCCTGGCGTGGCACCGCGGTCTGCGCCGGGCGCGGCGCTCCTGAAAGGACATCCCGACATGCTGGACGTACGTGGCGTCAAGAAGGTGTACGAGGGCGCGGGCCGCACGGTCGAGGCCGTCCGCGACCTCACCTTCACCGTCGACGAGGGCGACCTGGTCTGCCTCGTCGGCCCTTCGGGATGCGGCAAGACGACGCTGCTCAAGTGCATGGCCGGCCTGCTCGCCCCCACGGCCGGCGAGGTCCTCGTGCACGGTGACCGGGTGGTCGGCCCACCCGCCGACCTCGCGGTCGTCTTCCAGGAGTACGGGCGGAGCCTGTTCCCCTGGATGACGGTGCGCGACAACGTCGGGCTGCCGCTGCGGCACAAGAAGCTCACCCGCGCGCGCCGGCGCGAGCTGGTCGCGGAGTCCCTCGCGGCGGTCGGTCTGGCCGACGCCCACAACGCGTACCCGTGGCAGCTCTCGGGCGGCATGCAGCAGCGGGTGGCGATCGCCCGCGCCATCGCGTACGAGCCGCGCGTCATGCTCATGGACGAGCCGTTCGCGGCGGTGGACGCGCAGACCCGCGCCGAGCTGGAGGACCTCATCCGGGGCCTGTGGCGGCGGCTGGGCGTGACGATCCTGTTCGTCACCCACGACATCGACGAGTCGGTGTACCTCGGCCAGCGGGTGATCGTGCTGTCCTCGTCGCCGACCGTGGTCCGCGAGCAGCTGACCATCGACCTGCCGGCCGACCGCGACCAGCTCGCGACGCGGTCCGACCCGAACTTCGCGAAGCTGCGCGCACACGTCTATGAGCAGATTCAGGCGGCCAAAAGGGGCGAGTGACGTTGTCCCGGATGGTTACGCTTCTACTATGCGAAGCTCGAACCCGGTGCTCACCCGGCTGACGCCGGTCCAGCCCACCAGCGGCTACGGCGCGCCGGGCGACCCGTCGCGCGTGCCGTACCCGCAGCCGGCCTACCCGCCGGTCGTCCAGGCGCCGGCCGACCGGATGACCATCGACGACGTCGTGGTGCGCACCATCGCCCTGCTGGCCGTCCTCGGCATCGCCGGCGCGGCCGCCTGGGTGATGGTGCCCGACGGCCTGGTCGGGCTCGGCATCATGGGCGCCGCCATCGTGGGCCTCGTGATCGGCCTGGTCATCGCGTTCGCCCGGGTCACGAACCCGGTGGTCATCTTCGCGTACGCGCTCGTGCAGGGCGTCTTCGTCGGCCTGATCAGCAAGGTCTACGAGACGGCGTACGCCGGCATCGTGGTGCAGGCCGTCGCGGGCACGTTCGGCGTGTTCCTGTTCATGGCGGTGCTCTACAAGTTCCGCGTCATCCGGGCGACGCCCCGGTTCACGCGCGGCCTCATCGGCGCGATGGCGGGCGTCTTCGTCGTCATGCTGGTCAACTGGATCCTGAGCCTGTTCAACATCCACACCGGCCTGCGCGGCGACGCCGAGGGCAACGCCGGCTGGATCGCCATCGGGTTCAGCCTGGTCGTGATCGTCGTCGCGGCGCTGAGCTTCATCCTCGATTTCGACCAGATCGAGGAGGCCATCCGCGTCGGCGCGCCCGCGAAGATGGCCTGGACGTGCGCGTTCGGCCTGGTCGTCGGGCTGATCTGGGTCTACCTGGAGATCCTGCGCCTCATCGGCTACCTCCGCGAACGGTGACCGACGACCTCGAGCGCTCCGCTGAACTCCTGCTGAACCGGGTCGGCCACTGGAGCGCCGCCCAGTGGGCCCAACAGTCCCGCGGCGACCGCATGTACGCCCTGGTCCAGCAGTTGGCCGACCTGGCGGCTGCGGCGGAGTCCCGCCCCCCGCTCCCGGTCCCGCGCCTGGCGGACGTGGTCCTCCCCGACCAACTCCGCGTCATGGTCCGCGACCTCCGCGCGGCACCCCCCACCACCCGCACCGAGGCAGCCACCCACGTCGCCACCCTCCGCGCATCCCTCTAACCCCGCCCCGGACCGCGCAGCGCCCCACTCTCCCACCCACCTTGCTCTGCTTCCCCATAGGAAGCACCGCCCGGGGTCGCACCACTCACCCCGCCCGCCGGCGCCCCGCCCGGCCGCCCGCGCCGCGGCCCGCCGCTTGACCTGCAAGTTCGGTGGTATCGGCAGGCCCGGAAGCAGCAGAACCTGCAAGTCAAGCGCTCCGGCACCGGGCCACCCGGGTGTGTCGGCGGCAAGAGTCGACTTGTGGCGGTCATCCGCGCGCCGGATGCCGCCATAAGTCGACTCTTGCGAACGGGGAGCGCGTCAGGAGAGGCGTTCGATGATCATGGCCATGCCCTGGCCGCCGCCTACGCACATGGTTTCCAGGCCGATGGTCTTGTCGTGCCAGTCCAGGGAGTTGATGAGGGTGCCCAGGATGCGGGCGCCGGTCATGCCGAAGGGGTGGCCTACCGCGATGGCGCCGCCGTTGACGTTCAGCTTCTCCAGGGGGATGCCCAGGTCCTGGTAGGACGGGATGACCTGGGCCGCGAACGCCTCGTTGATCTCGACCAGGTCGACGTCGTCGATGGTCATGCCGGCGCGGGCGAGCGCCTGCTTGGACGCCTCCACCGGGCCGAGGCCCATGATCTCGGGGGAGAGCGCGCTGACGCCCGTGGACACGATCTTCGCGAGCGGCGTGAGGCCCAGGGAACGGGCCCGGCCAGCGCTCATGACCAGCACCGCCGCCGCGCCGTCGTTGAGCGGGCAGCAGTTGCCGGCGGTGATCCGCCCGTCGGGCCGGAAGACCGGCTTCAACGCGGCGGTGCCCTCGAGGGTCACGCCCGCGCGCGGCCCGTCATCGGTCGACACGACCGTGCCGTCCGGCAGCGTGACCGGGGTGATCTCGCGGGCCCAGAAGCCGTCCGCGATGGCCTTCTCGGCGAGGTTCTGCGACCGTACGCCGAAGGAGTCCATCTCCTCGCGGCTGATGTTGTAGAGCTGGGCGAGGTTCTCCGCCGTCTGGCCCATGGCCAGGTAGATGTCGGGCAGCTCGCCGTCGGAGCGCGGGTCGTGCCAGGTCGGCGCGCCGCCGAGCGACCGCGTCGTGGACCGGGCGTGCGCCTGCGCGAACACCGGGTTCTCCCAGCCGCCCCCGACGGCCGCAGCCGCCTCGGCGGGCAGGTGGTCGGAGTTGCCCCGGGCGTACCGGGAGACGGTCTCGACGCCCGCCGAGATGAACACGTCGCCTTCGCCGGCCGCGATCGCGTGGAACGCCATCCGCGTGGTCTGCAGCGACGACGAGCAGTACCGGTTGACGGTCGCGCCCGGCAGGAAGTCGTAACCGGCGAGAACGGCCACCACCCGGGCCATGTTGAACCCCTGCTCACCGCCGGGGAGACCACAACCCAGATAAAGATCATCGATAGTACGGGGATCCAGCGCGGGCACCTTGTCCAGCAGCGCGCGGACGATCGTGGCGGCGAGGTCGTCGGGGCGCAGCTCGCGGAGCGACCCCTTGCCGGCTCGGCCGATGGGGGAGCGGGCGGTGGCGACGATGACCGCGTCGCGGTCGGAGGCGATCGGCATACCGCCTATGTTACCGCTCGGTAGCCTCCGGTGTCAGCGGGACGACGCCAGATTCAGGGCGGCCGCCGCGTCCGGCAACAGGGCGTACGCGATCACGCGGTAGCCGTCCGCCGAGGGGTGGTAGCCGTCGTAGCAGAGCATCCCCGCGTCGGCGCGGAACACCGGGCCCACCTGGGCGGCCAGGTCGACCACCCGGGCGCCGGCCAGCAGCGCCGCCACGGCCTGCGCGCGGGCGACCCGGCGGCCGTACCAGCCCATGAGCTGGCGCAGCGGCGGCGCGACCGCGCGGACCGCGCCGAGGTCGGGACAGGTGCCCACCACGACGCCGACGCCCGCGTCACGCAGGCGGCGCACGGCGGCGCCCAGCGTGGCG
>NZ_BAAALT010000035.1:0-26568 GCF_039528515.1 Luedemannella flava | reverse complement strand
GCCCGAACCGGCCGGGGCGCCCGAACCGGCCGCGTCGGCCGAAGCGGAGGAGGCGGAGGAGGGCGGCGCGGCCGTCGGAGCCGCCACCGCTGAGCCGTCGAGCGGCCCGGTCGCCGCCACCGGGCCGGCGGAACCCGCCCGGCCGGTCGGTGCCTCTGCCGCGAAGTCGGGTGAGCAGGTGCGGCCGACCGCGTCGCCGCTGGCCGCGGTGCGTGCCCAGGCCGCCGAGCCGGTCTCGCCCGCGGTCGTGGGCCGGTCCCGGGTTCCCGTCATCCGGGACCTGCCGGTCATCGGCGCTGCCGTGGCGCCGCGCTCCCGCCGCGACGTGGTCGCCCGCCGCTGGGCGGCCGCCGTGGTCGCGATCGCGGTGGTCGGGACGCTGATCGGCCTGCTGCTCAACACCCGTACGGGCGAGGCCCGCACGCCCGAGGGCGCCGGTGCCGCGCCCGGTTCGTCCGTCGTCGCCCAGCCGACGTCGCCCGCCGCCGGCAGCACGGCCCCGGCCACCTCGGCCGCCCCGCCGACCACCTCGGGCGAGGCGGCCCTGCCCGCGGGCTGGCGCCGCTACATGGACCGCACCGGCTTCTCGGTCGCCGTGCCGGCCGACTGGGCGGTGTCCCGTCAGGGCAGCATGGTCTACTTCCGCGAGCGCGGCGGCGACGGCCGGGTCCTCGGCATCGACCAGACCAACCAGCCCAAGTCCGACCCGGTCGCCGACTGGACCGCGCAGGCGGCCTACCGGGTGGGGCGCGGCGACTTCCCGGGCTACAAGCAGATCCGCATCGAGGCCGTCGACTACTTCCTCAAGGCCGCGGACTGGGAGTTCAGCTACAACGACGGCGGTCGCGTGCGCGTGGTCAACCGGGGCTTCGTCACCGGGAAACACAAGGCGTACGGCATGTGGTGGTCGACGTCGGACCGCACGTGGGACGAGCACCTGCCCGAGTTGCGGCTGATCCAGGACAGCTTCCGGCCGGCCCGCTAGAAACGGTGAGCGGGTCGGCCCCGTCCATGCCGACCCGCCCGACGCGCCTGCGTCCCGCTACCGGCCGTACCGGCTCTTGAGGTGGCGCCACCAGTCCCGCAGCATCCACTTGTCGAACTCGGTGATCTGCGAGGCGCTGCCGGCCTTCATGATGAAGCCGCCGACGCCCGGGTCCCAGTCGTAGAAGTCGTCCAGGCCGAACGTGTGCCCGACCTCATGCAGGTAGATGTGGATGTTCTCGCTGCCCAGGGCGCCCATGAAGTACTCGCTGCCCATGCGCTGGCCCCAGTCGCCGCCGGCGCCGCCGCCCATGCCGGCGGTGAGCCACAGCGACATGTCGTAGTGGCGCGACGCGCCGCCCGGGCACCCGGAGTAGTTGCCGTCCTGGTGGAAGAACCGGCCGCACGGCTCGGAGCACTGCGGGGCGTTCTCCCGGATGTTGTTGACGTAGATGTCGACGGACGAGTCGGACCACTGCAGCTGCGCCCGGTCCCGCACGGCCCAGCCGACGACCTTGACGTTGACCTGTGGGTACGGCCAGCCGTTCCAGCCGGCGCCGTTCTCCGACATCGCGGTCATCCACTTGTTGAACTGCTTGGACAGGGCCGCGTGGATCGCGTCGCGCTGGGCGGTCGTCACCGAGGCACCGGAGTCCCACCGCACGCAGTAGTTGATCGTGCCCTGCCCGGCCATGACCTGGTCCCAGCCGTAGTTGCGGAACCCGTAGAGGTTCGAGTAGGTCGACTCCTGGTGCGACCAGACGGCGGCGAGCGCCGAGGTCAGGTTCGACGGCGGGTTCCAGGGCGCGTTGGTGACGGGCGGCCGGGTGGTCGCGGCGGCGCTCGTCGGTGGCCGGCTGGTGGCGGCCCGCGAGGTGACCGGCGCGCTGGTCGCGGCGCGCGTGGTGACGGGCGCGGAGGTCGCGGCCCGGGTCGTGGCCGGCGCCGCGGTGGTGCCGCTGGTCGACCCGGTGCAGGCCACGCCGTTGAGGGTGAAACTCGTGGGTACGGGGTTCGCGCTGTTGTTCCACGAGCCGTTGAAGCCGAACGAGGTGCTGGCGTTGGTGGCGAGCGCGCCGTTCCAGCCGACGTTGGCGGCCGACACGGTGCCGCCGCTCTGTGTCACGGTGGCGTTCCAGGCCTGCGCGACGGTCTGACCGGCCGCGAAGGTCCACTGGACGTTCCACGACGTGATCGGGTCACCCAGATTGGTGACGTTCACATTCGCCCCGAAGCCGCCCGGCCACTGCGACGCGACGGAGTAGGTGACCCGGCAGCCGGTGGCGGCCCGCGCGACCGGGGTGGTGACCACCGCGCCGGCGGTGACCAGCAATGTCGAGCCGATGGCGAGCAGCGTGAAGCCACGTTTCCGTGCGGGCATGTGGTGTCTCCCTAGCCGGTGGGGGTCCCCCGTGCTGGCGTCGAGGTCGGGGCCGCCCGGCCGTCGCGGTCCGGAGCCTGGACTTTGACGGCCGGGCGGGGCCCCGACGGTTGCGATGCTAGGGCATTAAGTTTTTCGTAACAACTATCTGGATATAGAAATCAATCGTGGTAATCAAGGCTGTGCGCAGGGTCAGATACCGCGTCAGCCGGCGGCCGCGAGCGCGGTCGCGACGAGGTAGCCGCCCACAGTGGCCAACCCGACCGCCTGCCCGCCGTGCGTGTACGCCTCGGGGATCATCGAGTCGGCCAGCACCATCAGCATGGCGCCGGCGGCGAACGCCTCGGCCCCCTGACCGGCGTTCGTCATCGCCCCGGCGCTGAGAAAGCCCAGCCCGGCGACGACGGCGCAGACCACGGTGAGCGAGCCCCACAGGCCCGTGATGCCCCGGGTCGACCAGCCGGCGGCCCGCATGCTCGTCGTCCCGGCGACGCCCTCCGGCACGTTGGAGACGAACACGGCCACCACGAACGCGGCGCTGACCGTCTCGCCCATGCCCATCCCGATGCCGAGGACGAACGACTCGGGGATGCCGTCGAGCAGCGCGCCGAGGAACATGGCCAGGCCCGACCCGCCGGCGCCGGTCGCGCGGATGCGCTGGCGGTTGGCCCCGCCGCCCCGGTCGATCAGCCGGTCGGCGAAGAAGTAGGTGAGCGCGCCCAGCGCCAGGCTGCTGCCGACCAGCCAGCCGTGCCCCTCGCCGGCGTCCGGCACCAGTTGGTACGCGATGGCGCTGAGTAGGGTGCCGGCGCCGAAACCCATGATCAGTCCGGTCAGTTGGTGGCGCCGCCCGAGCGCCCCGGCGAGGGCCTGGCCGACGAGGAGCGACGCGGCGGTCACCGCGCCCCAGGTCACGGCCGTCCAGACGCTCACGGGCACATCATATGGGCGTTATGTCGGGCCAACGGCTTCTTTGTCGCCTGCGTTAACCTGGCCGGCATGATCGTAGGCGCGGGCGGGCCCGGGGCCGGCCACGAGGATCTCCGGCGGATCCTCGGCCTGTTCCCGACCGGCGTCGCGATCATCACGACGGTCGCCGCCGCCGGGCCGGCCGGCCTGGTCGTCAACTCGTTCACGTCGGTGTCCCTGGACCCGCCGCTCGTGGGCTTCTTCCCGGCGCACTCGTCACGCACCTGGCCGCTGATCCGGGCGGCGGGGGCGTTCTGCGTCAACATTCTCGCCGCGGACCAGGAGCCGCTCGCCCGGGTGTTCGCCGGATCGGGTGAAGACCGCTTCCGCGGGGTGCCCTGGCGGGCCGCGCCGCACACGGGCTCGCCCGTGCTCGACGGCGTACTCGGGTGGATCGACTGCACGCTCTACGACGTGGTCCCCACGGGAGATCATGACCTGGCGCTGGGTCGGGTGAGGTCCGCCGACGCCGCCGACGACGGAGTTTTCACCGAACCGCTCGTCTTCCACCGCAGCCGGTACCACCTGACGGCCGGCGGCGAGGCCTGATCAGCGGACCCGGGACGGCACGTTCCGGGCGCCTGACGTAGCGTTGCTCACCATGGGTGTGGCAGACCGGATGAAGATCGGCATGCGCAAATTCCTGCAGCGGCCGGGGACCACGGTTGACCTGCGGCCGCTGGAGAAGCTGCTGCCGGCCATCGAGGCTCGCGAAGAGGCCGTCCAGGAGCTCAGTGACGCCGAGCTGACCGAGGCGGCCGGCACGGCCGAGGAACTCGTGGAGATCTGCGCGCTGGGCCGCGAGGCCGCCGTGCGCGGCCTGGGCCAACGGCCGTACGACGTGCAGATCGTCGGCGCCCTCGCGCTGCTCGCGGGCAAGGTCGTCGAGATGGCCACCGGTGAGGGCAAGACCCTCACGGCGGCGCTGGCCGCGTACGGGCACGTGCGCGCCGGCAACGGCCCCGTGCACGTGCTGACGGTCAACGACTACCTGGCCCGCCGCGACGCCGAGTGGATGGAGCCGGTCTACACCCTGCTCGGCCTCACCGTGGGCTGGGTGACCGAGGCGTCCACGCCCGAGGAGCGCCGCGAGGCGTACGGGTGCGACGTCACGTACGTCTCGGTGAGCGAGGCCGGCTTCGACTACCTGCGCGACCAGCTCGTCACCGACATCGCCGACCGGGTCCAGCGCACGCTGACCACGGCGATCGTCGACGAGGCCGACTCGATCCTGATCGACGAGGCCCGGGTGCCGATGGTGCTGGCCGGCGCGGTCCCGATCGAGCAGGACCCGGTCCACCAGGCCGCCACGGTCGTGCGCGGCCTGAAGAACCACCGCGACTTCGAGATCGCCGACGACGGCCGCAGCGCCGCGCTGACCACCCGGGGCCTCAACACGGTCGAGGCGTTGCTAGGCGGCATCGACCTCTACGACGAGGAGCACGTCGGCCAGCTCTCGGCGATCAACGTGGCGCTGCACGCGCACGCGCTGCTGCGCCGCGACGTCGACTACATCGTCCGCAACAAGACGGTCGAGCTGGTCGACGAGATGCGCGGTCGGGTCGCCCAGCGCCGCCGCTGGCCCGACGGCCTGCAGGCCGCCGTGGAGGCCAAGGAGGGCCTGGACGCGTCCGCCGAGGGCGAGGTGCTCAACACCGTCACCGTCCAGGCGTACATCGGGCTCTACAAGAACGTCTGCGGCATGACCGCGACCGCCGTGTTCGTCGGCGACCAGCTCCGCGAGTTCTTCAAGCTCGAGGTCGCCGTCGTCGCCCCGAACACCCCGTGCATCCGCGAGGACGAGCCCGACCGGGTCTACATGACCCGCGAGGAGCGCGACGAGGCCCTCGTCGCCGAGATCGTCAAGGCGCACGAGAAGGGCCGGCCGGTCCTCGTCGGCACGCTCGACGTGCAGGCGTCGGAGAGCCTCGCCAAGGCGCTCGCCGCCGAGGGCATCGAGGCGAACGTCCTCAACGCCAAGAACGACCACGAGGAGGCGGAGATCATCGCGGAGGCCGGCACGTTCGGCGCCGTGACCGTCTCCACCCAGATGGCCGGCCGCGGCGTCGACATCCGCCTCGGCGGCAGCGACGAGCACGACAAGGCCAAGGTCGCCAAGCTCGGCGGCCTGTACGTCATCGGTCAGGGCCGCCACGACAGCCGCCGCGTCGACGACCAGCTGCGCGGCCGCGCCGGCCGCCAGGGCGACCCGGGCCGGTCGGTCTTCTTCGTCGCGCTCGAGGACGAGCTGGTCGCCCGCCACGCCGGCGACGTGCTGCCCCGATCGCCCAAGATGAACTTCGACGGCCTCATCACCGACGAGCGGGTCGACTGGGCCATCGGCCACGCCCAGCGCGTCTCCGAGGGCGTCCACCACGAGATCCACCGCAACACCTGGCGGTACAGCGTCGTCATCGAGCAGCAGCGCGTCGCGCTGGCCGAGCGCCGCGAGCGGGTCCTGACCAGCTCCGTCACCGGCCGGATGCTCATCGAGCGGGTCACCGAGAAGACCGAGGACCTCGACGACGACGTTCTCGACCGGATCTCCCGCAACATCGCGCTGTACCACATCGACCGCCTGTGGGCCGAGCACCTGGCGTACCTGAACGAGGTCCGCGAGGGCGTGCACCTGCGCGCGCTGGGCCGCCTCGACCCGCTCGACGAGTTCCACCGCGCGGCCGTCCCGGCGTTCAACGAGCTCATCCCGGCGATCGAGGAGCGCACGGTGGAGACCTTCGAGGAGGCCGACATCGACAAGGACTGGCAGCCCGAGGCCGCCCAGCTCGTGCGGCCCAGCGCCACGTGGACGTACCTGGTGCACGACAACCCGTTCGGCTCCGAGCTCGACCGGATCATCTCTCAGGTGGGGCGCCGCATCCGCGACTGAGCCGGCGCGCCGATAGGCATAGTCCACCGCCGGATCGGGCACTCTGGTGCCGTGGTCCAGACACGAACGGCCAGCCTCGTCGCGGCGCTCACCGAGCTCCGCGACCGGCTGGCCGGCGTGCGTCTGCCGCTTGACCTGCCCGATGCCGAGGGCGCCGGGTCGGCGGCCCGGGGCGCGGTCGGGCAGCTCGACGACTACCTGCTGCCGAGGCTCGGCCGGCTCGACGCGCCGCTGCTCGTCGTCGTGGGCGGCTCCACCGGGGCCGGCAAGTCGACCCTGGTGAACAGCCTGGTCCGGGCACCGGTCAGCGCGCCCGGCGTGCTGCGCCCGACGACCCGCTCACCCACCCTGGTGTGCCATCCGGACGACGCGCCGTGGTTCGCCGAGTCGCACCTGCTGCCCGGGCTCGCCCGCACCACCCAGCACAGCGACGACCCGGCGACCCTGCGGGTCGTCGTGGCCCCGGCGCTGCGGGCCGGGCTCGCGCTGCTCGACGCGCCCGACATCGACTCCGTGGTGGCCGACAACCGGGCGCTGGCCGCCCAGCTGCTCGCCGCCGCCGACCTCTGGCTGTTCGTCACCACCGCCGCCCGGTACGCCGACGCCGTGCCCTGGGACCTGCTGCGCACCGCCCGCGACCGCGGCGCCGTGACCGCGCTGGTCCTCGACCGGGTGCCGCCCGGCGCGGACGCCGAGATCGTCCCCGACCTGACCCGGATGCGCGCCGCGAACGGCGTCGCCGACGGCCCGCTGTTCGTGATCCCGGAGAGCGTCCTCGACGGCCAGGGGCTGCTCGCCGAGTCCGTCGTGGCGCCCGTCCGGGCCTGGGCGGACGCGCTCGCCGGCTCGGCCGCCGAACGCGCCGACGTGGTCCGCCGCACCGTCGGCGGCGCGGTGGCCGCCCTCGCCCCGATCGTCGCCACGGTGTCGGCCGCCGCCGACGCCCAGATCGCCGCCGCGCGCTTGCTGTCCGCGACCGTGGACACGGCCTACGAGAGCGGCGTCAGCGCTGTCGGCAACGGCCTGTCCCGGGGCGACCTGATGCGCGGCGAGGTGCTCGCCCGCTGGCAGGACCTGGTCGGCACCGGCGAGTTCATGCGCGGCGTGCAGGCTCGCGTCGCGGCGCTGCGCGATCGTTTCTCGGCCGCCGTCACCGGCCGGCCGAGGCCGGCGGACGAGCTGCGCGAGGCGCTCGGCTCCGGCCTGTCCGTGCTGGTCCGCGAGGCCGCGGCGGGCGCGGCCGAGGACGCGGCGCGCGGTTGGCGGGCCCATCCGGCCGGCACCGCGCTGCTGCGGGCCGCGCCGGACCTCGGCACCCCGGCGCCCGATCTCGCCGCCCGCGTGGACATGCTGGTCCGCGAGTGGCAGCAGAGCGTTCTCGATCTGGTACGCACGGAGGCCGGCCAGCGCCGGCACATCGCCCGCGTCAGCGCGTACGCCGTCAACGCCCTGGGGCTGGCCGCCATGGTCGTGGTGTTCGCCGCGACGGCGTTCATCCCCACCGGCGCGGAGCTGGCCGTCGGCGCGGGCACCACTGTTGCCGCCCAGAAGATCCTGGAGGCGATCTTCGGGGACCAGGCGGTCCGAGAGTTGGCCGAGAAGGCCCGCGCCGACCTGCTGCGCCGGGTGGGCGCGCTCCTCGCCACCGAGGCTGACCGCTTCCGCGCGGTCCTCGCCGCCGCCCCCGTCGACGACGCGGCTCCGGACGCCCTGCGCCGCGCGGCCGCCGAGGTGGCCCGCGCGGCCCGCGGCGCCAACCTGACGCCGGAACCAGCGCCGCCCGGGTCTGCGGCGGAGCCGCATTCGGGCGCGCGTGGGCGGGTCGAGCCGTGAAGCTGGGGCGCCGTTCGAACGCGGCCGCCGACGCGGATCTCGCCGGCCTGCCCGACCGGATCGCGGCGCTCGACCGGTTCGCCGACGCGGTCACCCACGTCGTCCCGGCCGGCTCAACCTGGGCCGCGGACGTCGCCGCCGCGCGGGCCGTCGTGGCGCGGGCCGGGGAGCGGCTGGCGCTGTCCCGGGAGCACACGGTCGTGGCCCTGGCCGGCGGCACCGGCAGCGGCAAGTCGAGCCTGTTCAACGCGCTGACCGGCCACGACTTCTCGCCCGTGGGCCTCATCCGGCCGACCACCGGCGAGCCGTTCGCCTGCGTGTGGGGCGGCGGCGACGCGACCGCCCTACTCGACTGGCTGCGCGTACCGCCGGCGCGCCGCTTCCGCCGGGAGAGCGCGCTCGACGCCACCGATCCCGAACTCGCGGCGCTCGGCGGGCTCGTCCTTGTCGACCTGCCCGACTTCGACTCCGTCGAGGCGGCCCACCGCGTCGAGGTGGACCGGCTGCTGGACCTCGTCGACCTCATGGTCTGGGTCCTCGACCCGCAGAAGTACGCCGACCGCGTGGTGCACGCCCGCTATCTCGCGCCGATGCGGCACCACCGGGGTGTCATGACCGTCCTGCTCCACCAGGCCGACCGGCTCGCCCCCGCCGACCTGGACCGTTGCCTCGCCGACCTGACCGGCCTGCTCGACGCGGACGGGCTCACCGGCGTCCCGGTCCTGGCGACCTCGGTCGTGCCGGGGCCCGACCGGCTCGCTCCGTTGCGCGAGCGGCTCGCGGAGGTCGTCGCGGCCCGCCGGGCGGCCCTGACCCGCCTGGCCGGCGACGTCGATCACGCGGTCGCGGAGCTGGCCCAGCTCGTCGACGCGGACGCCCCGGCGGCGAGCGTCGACGACGCCACCCGCCGCCTGGTCGTCGCCGCGCTAGCCGAGGCGGCCGGGGTCCCGGTCGTGGCGAACGCGACCCGGCGCGGCTACCGCCACCGCGCCCACGCGGTCACCGGCCAGCCGCTCGTCCGCTGGGTCCGCCACTTCCGCCGCGACCCGCTGCGCCGCTTCCGCCTCGGCGGAAAAGACCTGGCCACGACTGCGGAGCTCGGCGGGGCTACCGCCTGGAGCAGGCCCGCCGCTCAGGGCGGACCCGGCAGGCTGCCGGGGGACCGGCATGGACCGTCGACCGGCGAAGCCGTGTCGGGCGCGGGCGTCGGAAGCCCGGCGCCGCCCGCTGGCTCGGCTGGTCTGCCCAAGCCGACCGGCCTGCCCATCGGGTCGCCTGGTCTGCCGGAGCCGACCGGCCTGCCCCTGGGGTCGCCTGGTCTGCCGGAGCCGACCGGCCTGCCCGTTCCGTCGCCGGGCGCGTCCGCTGCCGTGGGGCTGGCGCTGCGGACCGTGGGGGAGCGGGCCGGGGCGGGGCTGCCCGAACCGTGGCCGGCCGCCGTCCTCGCCGCCGCGAGGTCGCGCCGCGATGAGTTGGCGCCGGCGCTGGACATGGCGGTGGCGCGCACCGACCTCGGGGTTCCCGACAGGCGCTGGTGGTGGCGGATCTTCGGGCTGCTCCAGTGGCTCGCCACGGCGGCGATCGTGGCCGGCGTCCTGTGGTTGGTGGTCCGATATGCCCTGTTCGCTCTCGCTCTGCCCGAGCCGCCGATGCCGGATGTGGGCCGCCTGCCGTTGCCGACGGCGCTGCTCATCGGTGGGATGCTGGGCGCCCTGGTGCTCTCCTTCGTCGCGCGCCTGCTGGTGCGGATGGCGGCGGCCCGTGCTGGCGCGCGGGCGTCGGCCCGCCTCACCAAAGCGATCGCCGACGTCGCGGACGACTACGTGTTGTCGCGAGTTACAGACCTTCTGCGTCGCTACGCGGCGGCGCGCGAGGCGTTCCGTGCCGCGCGGTGATCAGTGGATTGTGGCTCCGTGCGGGATTTCGGCCCGCCTGAGGGCAACATTCCCGCACGATTCCATGCGAGATGATCGTCCAATTTGGATTCGTGGGCGATTGTCGGGGTCAGGGTGCCGCATTCCGGCCACGAATCCATTGTGGACCGCCTGTGCGGTGACGGACAAGGATATAAGGTGTAAATCGCCTAGGGGGGCGGCGCGCTGACGGGGTGCGGCGCGGTGTGGGCGGGGTCGCTACGCTGGCGGAACTCATGACGAAAGGGTGTCGCGTGGCGGAGCCGGAGTTGGGCGTGGAAGAGACCATCGTGTGGCGGGTGCAGCGCGGAATGCGGATCTTCGCAATCGGGGCGATCGTCGTGTTCGCCCTGCTGATCATGCAGGTCGCGATGGTGTGGGGCTACTACGCCACGATCGGCATCCTGCTCGTGCTGGGCGTGCTGTTCCAGGTGTACTGGCAGCTGCTGCGCCCGAAGCTCACCGCGACCGAAGCGGGCGTCGACGTCGTCAGCGACTGGAAGCCGGTGCATCTGGAGTGGGCGGACATCCGCCGCGTCGAGATCGGCGACAAAGGGCTGACGCTCATCCGCGCCGACGGCAGCGCGGTGCACTCGAAGGTGCCGCACGCCGCGAAGCCCAACCCCGACAAGTCGCCCACCGAGCAGGCGCTCGCCGCGGACTACCTCACGCGGCGCGCCAACTGGGCCCGCAAGGGCACCGGCATCAAGCCCACCTACGAGGCGCCGAAGGCGTGAGGAGGGGGCCCCGGAGCGGGGCCCCGCAACTCACATATTGATCATGTGGCCCGCGAGGCCGTGGATGGCCTCCTTGACGGCCTCGCCCAGGGTCGGGTGGGCGTGCACGTTGCGCCCCACCTCGTGGACGGTGAGATCCCACTGCTGGGCGAGCGTCAGCTCGGGCAGCAGTTCGGTGACCTCGGGGCCGATGAGGTGCGCGCCGAGAATCTCGCCGTACTTCCCGTCCGAGATGATTTTGACGAACCCGACCGGTTCGCCGAGGCCGTGGGCCTTGCCGTTCGCGGTGAACGGGAAGCTGATGACCTTGACGTCGAAGCCCTTCTCCTTGGCCTGCGCCTCGGTCCAGCCGAAGCTCGCGATCTGCGGCTGGCAGTACGTGGCCCGGGGGATCATCACGTAGTCCAGCTCCATGGTCTCCGCGTCCGCGATCGTCTCGGCCGCGATGACGCCCATGGCCTCGGCCGCGTGGGCGAGCATGAGCTTCGCGGTCACGTCGCCGATGGCGAAGATGTGCGGCACGTTCGTGCGGCAGCGGCCGTCGATGTCGATCGCGCCGCGCTCGGTCAGCTTCACGCCGGTGTTCTCCAGGCCGTACCCCTGGGTCCGGGGGGCGAAGCCGATGGCCTGGAGGACCTTGTCGGCCTCCAGCACCTCCTGGGCGCCGCCCTTCGAGACGGTCACCTTCACCGAGGAGCCGGAGTCGTCGATCGACTCGACGCGGGTGCCGGTGAGGACCTTGATGCCCAGCTTGCGGTAGCGCTTGGCGAGCTCGGCGGAGACGTCGGCGTCCTCCAGCGGGACCAGCCGGTCGAGGAACTCGACGATGGTGACGTCCACGCCGTACGAGCGCATGACGTACGCGAACTCGACGCCGATCGCGCCGGCCCCGGCGATGATGATGCTGTTCGGCAGCGAGTCCTCAAGGATCTGCTCCTCGTAGGTGACGACGCGCTCGGACAGCGACGTGCCGGGCAGCAGCCGCGTCGTGGCGCCGGCCGCGATGATCGCGTGGTCGAACGTGATCGTCTCGGTGCCGCCGTTGGACAGGGCCACTGAGATGGTGTGGGCGTCGACGAACGTGCCCCACCCGTCGTACTCGGTGATCTTGTTTTTCTTCATCAGGTAGTGAATGCCCTTAACCCGGCCGTCGGCCACCTGCCGGCTGCGCTTGAAGGCGGGGCCGTAGTCGACCCGGACGTCGCCGTCCACGACGATGCCGAACTTGTCGCGTTCGGTGGTGAAGATCTGGGCCAGCTCGGCGTTACGCAGGAGGGCCTTGGAGGGGATACAGCCGACATTGAGGCAGACCCCGCCCCAGTACTTGCTCTCCACCACGGCCACGGACTTGCCCAGCTGCGCGGCGCGCACCGCGGCGGTGTAGCCGCCCGGGCCGGCGCCGAGTACGACGACGTTGACATGAGCGCTCATACCGGGAAGCTTTCCACACCCGGCCGGGCGCGCACGGTTGATGTCGGTCATACCCGTGCTCGCTTATATAAGCGTTGCCTGATACTGTCGGCGGCGTGCACGCGTTCGACGTGTTGGGCGACCCGGTCCGGCGCCGGATCCTGGAGCTGCTCGCCGAGGGCGAGCAGGCCGCGGGTGCGCTCACCACAAAAATCCAGGAGGAGTACGGCATCTCGCAGCCGGCCGTGTCGCAACACCTGAGGGTGCTGCGCGACAACGGCTTCGCCACCGTCCGGGCCGATGGGGTCCGGCGGCTCTACGCCATCGATCCGGACCCGCTGCGCGAAGTCGACGCCTGGCTCGCGCGGTTCCGGGGATTCTGGAGCCAGCGGCTGGACGCCCTGGCGACGGAGCTGGCGCGCGGCAAGCGGCAACGGCGGCTGCGGGCGACAACGGAGGACGACGAATGATCGAGATCATGGACGAGCTGGGCTGGGTCCAGCGCACGGTCGCCGCCGGCGGCGGCAGCGTCGGCGTGCTGCTCAAGCGCCGCTACGACGCCGACGCGGAGGACGTCTGGGACGCCCTGACCGACCCCGAGCGGGTGCGGCGCTGGTTCCTGCCGCTCACCGTGGACGCGCGGGTCGGCGGCGCGTTCCAGCTGGAGGGCAACGCGGGCGGCGAGATCCTCGCCTGCGACCCGCCCAAGCTGCTGCGGGTCACGTTCGGCGGCGAGACCAGCATCGTCGAGCTGCGGCTGACCCCCGACGGCGACGCCACCACGCTGGAGCTGGAGCACACCGTCCCGGTGGAGCTGGCCGGCAGCGGCGCGGGCGCCCTGTTCGTCGGCCCCGGTTGGGACGGCGCGCTGCTCGGGCTCGGGCTCTACCTCGCCGGCGAGGCGCCGGAGGACCCGGCGGCGGCCGCCAGCAGCCCCGAGGTGCAGGAGTTCTCGAAGCGCTCGGCGCACCTGTGGGCCGCGGCGGCGCTCGCGTCCGGCACGGCCACGCAGGAGCAGGTGGACCAGGCACTCGCGATGTCGTTGGGGCACTTCTCGCCCGACGTCTGAGGGCGAAACTTACCGGGAATTGCCCTGCATTGGCCGGGGGCGGCCGGTCGACGCGTCGCGGCGTCGGCCGGCCCGCGCCTATGATGCAGGCCACCTCGTCCCCGGTAGCTGGAGCCCGCCGCATGAAGACCCAGCCCGCGACGCCCTCGACCAAGCGGCCGGTCAAGCGCGCGACCAAACGGCCCGCGAAGCCGGTCGAGCTGCCGTTCAACGGGCTCGTCCTCGGCGGCATCCTGCTGCTGACCGCCATCATCTACGCCAACTCGCTCGGCAACGGCTTCGTCGACTTCGACGACCCGGAGAACGTCACCGGCAACATGTCGATCCGGGACCTTACCGGGACGAACCTGGCGCACTGGTTCTCGACGCCGTTGCAGTACATGTACACGCCGCTGGTCTCGCTGTCGTACGCGATCGACTGGCAGTTCGGCGCGGACGGCCCGGGGATGTACCACTTCACGAACCTGGCCCTGCACCTGGGCAACGTGGCGCTCGTCTGGGCGCTGATCCGGGCGCTCACGCGCAAGCCGCTCGTGACCTACCTGGTCACGGCCGCGTTCGCGCTGCACCCCATGAACGTGGACTCGATCGCCTGGGTGTCGACCCGCTCCAACCTGCTCGCGACGCTGTTCAGCCTCGGCACCCTCGTGCTCTACCTGCGCTACCTGCGCACCGGCCGGTGGCCCGCGCTGGCCGGCGCGGTCGTGCTGTTCGCGTGCGCCGGCCTGTCGAAGTCCACGGCCGTGATGCTGCCCGTGATCTTCTTCCTGATCGACTACTGGTACGGCCGGCTGCCCGCCCTGCACCCGAAGCGGATCATCCGCCGGTGGACGCGCGACGACTGGCTGCTGCTGGGCGCCAAGGCGCCGTTCTTCGCCATCTCGCTGGTGCTCGGCCTCGTGGCGCTGCACTTCCGGATGGACACCGTGGTCAGCGGGTACAACGCCGGCGAGCGGGTCATCATGGTCTGCGCCGCCCTGGTCAGCTACCTGATCGCGCTGGTCGCGCCGGTGAACCTGGCGTTCGCGCACGCCTACCCGGACCCGGATTCGCTGCCCTGGTACCTCTACGCCGCGCCCGTCGTGCTGATCGCCGTCGGCTGGGTGCTGCACCGGCTCAGCGCGCCGAGAAAGGTCTTCTGGTTCGGCGCCATCTTCTTCCTGGTGAACGTGGTCCTCAGCCAGACCGTCCTGCTCATCGACAACTACAAAGCCAACCGGTACGTGTACCTGCCCTATATCGGGCTGTTCCTGATCCTGGCCTACCTGGTGGAGCGGGCGTACCAGGTCGCCGCCGAGCGCGGGCTCGGGTGGCTGCGCGCCGGGGTGACGACCGTGCTGGTCGGGAGCCTGCTGTTCTGGTCGGCGGCCGTGGTGGTGCGCAACGCCGCCTGGAAGAACACCGTCACGATCATGACGAGCTCGATCGAGGCGGACCCGAACGTGGCGTTCACGTACAACAGCCGGGGGATCGCGCGCTACCTGGCCGGCGACTACGACCGGGCGATGGTGGACTTCAACAAGGTGCTCGAGGTGGACCCGGAGTTCAAGTTGGCTGTCCACTACCGCTCGATCATCAAGTACCTCAAGGGCGACTACCAGGGCGCGCTCGTCGACGACGACATCGTCCTGGCCAAGTACCCGGGCTTCGCGTCCGGCTTCAACGAGCGCGCCAAGACGAAGTTCATGCTGAACGACTTCAACGGGGCGTACGTCGACGCCGACATGGCCATCCAGATCGACCCGTACCTGGCGGACGCGTTCAACACGCGCGGCAAGGCGCGGGTGAAGCTGGGCGACGGGGCCGGGGCGGTCACCGACCTCAACACCGCGATCGGCTTCATCCCGGACTTCGCCGAGGCGTTCTACCAGCGCGGCCTCGCCAAGCAGATCACCGGCGACGTGCTGGGTGCCTGCGCCGACTGGCGTCAGGTGCAGACCCTCAACCAGGCCCCGTTCGTCACCGACGCCACCACGGCCCTCAACTCCACCTGCCCTGCCACGTAAGGGTGTTTCGCGCACGGGGGTCACGGTGCGAAGCTGTGCCGCGTGACGGTACGCGGGATGATCGGCGATCTTCCGGTTCGGGTACGGGCCGGGCTCGGCGTGGTGGCGGGGATCGCCCTGCTGCTCGCGGCCGCGCAGGTGGCGGCGCCCTGGTGGCCCCGGCCCTCGACCGGGTCCTACGCCGGGCCGACCCACGTCGTGTGGGCGCTCGGGCAGCTCGGCGTCGTGCTCCTGGCGCTCGCGGAGTGGGTGCGCCACCGGGAGGGCCTGCGCTGGCGGGCCGGCCTCGACCTGCCGGAGGGCCAGGACCGGGTCCTCTGGGACGTCCACGTCGGCCAGATGCGCCGGCGGGAGGGCTCAACGGCCGTCCTGCTCGCCGCGTGGGGGCTCGTCGGCCTCAGCGCGGGGCTGTTCGCGTCGCGCAGCGGCGTACCCCTGGTGTGGGGTTATGTGGCGGCCGGTGCGCTGGTGCCGGCGTTGTTCGCGCACGCGGTGCTGACCTTCCCGGACGGGCGACCGGCCGGCCGGTGGCACCGGCTGTTCCTCACCGCGGCCTACGGGTCGGCGCTGCTCTACCTCGGGTACGCCCTGACGGCCGAGGCGGGCTGGATCGCGCCGTGCGGCCCCGGGAAGTGCCCGGCCAACCCGCTGCTGCTGGGGTCGTCACTCGGCTGGTCGTGGTTCACCTGGTGGGCCCAGAAGGTCGTCGCGATCGGCCTGGTCGTGTGGCTCGGCGCGCTGCTGCTGAACCGGCTGCGGACGGACCCCGACTGGCGGCGGCAGGCCCTCATCAGGGTGCTCGCGGCGGCGGCCGTCCCGGCGGTGGTGTTCGCGTGGCGGCTGCTGCTGGACGCGGCCTACCCGGCGGGCGATCCGATGTGGACGGCGCTGCGCTGGTCGGAGGTCGTCGCCGACCTGGCGGTGCCGGCCGCGATGCTCATCGGCCTGCGCGTGTCGGCGGCGACGTCCGTGGGTACTGCTGAATCAACCACTTCGGTTGAGGAGGCGGCCGTATGACGATGCATGACCCCCGTGAGCTCAACGCCATCCCGGTGGCCCCGGCGGTGGGCGAGTACCTGGACGACGCGGCTCCCGAGCCGGAGGCCGACCCCCGCGAGGTCCGCCACACGGTGCCGCCGGTCGACGAGGACGGCAACGAGATTCCGGACGACGAGGAGCGCTGAGTGCGGATGAGGGCGCCCCGGCGGGGGGCGCCCTCATCGCGTTGTTATGAGCCCGCGCAGGTGGGCGTGGGTGCCGCGTTGGTGCCCGTCCAGCTGCCGAGGAAGCCGAACGTCCGGCTGCCGCCCGGCGCGAGCTGGCCGTTCCAGGCCACGTTGCGGACCTTCACCGCGGCCCCCGCCTGGCTGACCGTGCCGTTCCAGAGCTGGGTCACCTGCTGCCCGTTGGCGAAGGTCCAGTCGACGGACCAGCCGGTGTACGAACTCTGCCCCGCGTTGCGGACCGTCACCTCGGCCTGGAAGCCACCCGGCCACTGCGCCAGGATCTTGTAGGTCACGACGCAGGTCGGCGGCGGTGCCGACGTCGGCGGGCCCGCCGTGGGCAGGAAATAGATGATCCCGTGGGCGATGTAGTTCGACGTGTTGCCGGCCGCGTCGTACGCCGCGACCGCCACCGTGTAGCCGGCGCCCGGCTCCAGGTCGTCGAAGGTATGGGTCAGCCCGCTCGTCACGTTCACCGTCGCGATGGTGCCCATGCCCTGCTTGCCCAGTTGCACGAGGTAGCCGGCCACGCCGTAGTTGTCCGTCGCCGGACCCCAGGTGACCGTGAAACCGTGCGGGTTGATGTTGGTGACGGTCGGCGGGCCGGGCGACGTCGGCGGGGTGCCGTCCGCGTTGCCCAGCACGACGGTGCTGATCGAGTTCGCGGGCCAGATCCCGGACATCGACGAGTACGGCGTGCAGCCCACGCACACGGGCGCGACGGCCACCGGCAGGTCAGCGCCCCGGACGATTGCCGTGGGGTTGGCCGCCGAGTAGCGGTAGACCTGCGCGCTGAGCGCGCTGGCGCCGCCGGTGAAGCCGACGGAGCTGGACAGGTTCTCGTTCGTCTTGTTGATGATGACGAGCTTGAGCGGGCCGGTCGCGTCGCGGGTGGCGTAGATGGCCAGCTTGTCCTGGTCGCTGCTGGTGGCCCGTACGCTCTGCGAGCCGACCCGCGCCCCGCGCCCGTCGAAGTTCAGGAACATCCGGAACGCGTACGCCCCCGGCTGCTGACTCGTCGGCGGCGACCACAGGGTGGCCAGGTCGAGACCCTCCCGGCCGAAGATGCCGAGCACGTCCGCCTGCGCCAGCGCGCCGTTCACGCTGTCCAGCGCGCCCCAGTTGTACTCCGTGATGGCCGTCTTCGTGCCCGGGTAGTTGGCGCTCACCAGGGCCTTCATGCGCGGGATCAGCTGCGTCTGGGTGTTGATCCACGACTCGTCGACGTAGGTCGGGTCCCACAGGTTGCGGGTCGAGCGCAGGCGCAGCGCGTTCGTGGCCGGGTCGTTGGCGTTGCCGAAGGCCACGCCGGTGCCCTGCGGGTACCAGTGGTTGTCGTAGTAGTCGAGCAGCCGGGTGCCGTGCGCGTCGTCGTACGCCTTGAGCTGCTGCAGGTACCACGCGCCGAAGTCCGTGCCGCCGTGGGCATTTCTGTCCGGTGGGTTGGACCAGCAGGAGCCGCCCTGGATGCTGCAGGTCTGCTGGTCCTTGCCGGACATCGTCAGGGAGTTCCAGCCCCAGCCGGCGGGGCCGAGCGTCTTCGCGTTCGCGTCGGCGGCCTTGACGGCGCCGGCGATGTCGATCGTCCGGTCGCGCAGCTCGTCGTACGAGGCGCCGTCCGGGTGCACGTCGCGATGGGTGGCGTGCCAGATGTCCGGCTCGTTGTCGAGGTTGTAGTACAGGCTGCCGTAGCGGCCCTTGAGATAGGTGACCCAGTCGCCGACGTAGTCCGCGCCCGCCGCCACGGACGTGTCGCGGGGGTCGTTGCCGGTGATGTTGGTGCCGTCGGGCTTCACGCCGTTGCCGCAGTCCGGGCGCCACTGGTCGGTCTGCTGCTGCGGCCCGTACTTCGCGACGGAGAAGCCGCAGTCACCGGCGCGGGACTTGGGCACCCAGCCGATGAGCGGCACGGTGAGCAGGCTCTTCGTGCCGGTACGCTTGTCCTGGTCGACGAACGCGTTGACGTCGGAGCCGGCCGGCAGGGTGGCGGGGTCCGCGGTGCCGGCGATGTTCTCGAAGTACCAGTCCGACGCCCGGTTGGACGTGTCGTTGAGGTAGTTGTACCGGGTCGTCGCGTTGCCGCCCCAGCGCCGCAGCGGGAGCCTCAGCTCCTGGGCGAGCGCCTCGTCGGCGAAGTTCATGCCGTAGATGTCGGGGCTGATGGGCTTCGTGGCGACGGTGGTGTTCACGGACAGGCCCGGCCCGGGGACGCTGGTGCCGCTGATCGGTGCGGCGGTGCTGGCGGCTGCCGCCAGCCGCGGCGCTCCCGCCGTGGCGTTGGCGGGCAGGGCGATGGTGACCGCCGTGGCGGCGGTGGCAACGGACAGGGACGCGAAGATCGCGGCTTGGCGCGATCGCCGATGGGACACGGAATCCTCCGGGTGACCAGGTCCGCGGTGGTGGGGACGCCGCGGGCGCCCCCACCACCGGGTACGTCAGGAGCCGACGCAGGTGGGCGTGGGCAGCGGGTTGGTGCCGTTCCACGAGCCGAGGAAGCCGAACGTGCGGCTCTGTCCGGCCGGGATCGAGCCGTTCCAGCTGAGGTTCTTCACGGTCACGGCGGCACCCGACTGGGTGTGCGAGCCGTTCCACAGCTGCGAGATCTGCTGCCCGCCGCCGAACGTCCAGCTGGCCGTCCAGGCGTTGAAGGCGGTCGTGCCGGCGTTGCGCACGGTCACCTCGGCCTGGAAGCCGCCCGGCCACTGCCCCGTGATGGCGTAGGTCGCGACGCAGCCCGCCGGCGGCGGGGCCGACGTGACGGGCGGCGGCGCGGTCGGCAGGCAGTAGAGGATCGGGTGGGCGATGGACAGCGACTTGTTGCCGGCCGCGTCCACGGCGGCGACGCCCAGGCCGAAGCAGGTGCCGGGCTGCAGTCCCGTGAACGTGTACGTCAGCCCGCTGGTCACGGTGATCGTGACGGAGCTGCCGCCCTGCGGGCTGTACTGGAGCAGGTAGGCGGCGACGCCGACATTGTCGGTTGCCCTGCCCCAGGTGGCCGTGAAGCCGGTTGACGTGATGTTGGAGGCGGTCGGCGCTCCCGGCGTACTCGGCGGCTGCGTGTCGACGAGGCTGGTGGTCGCGGCGGCGCCCGACGTGGGCGCGGGGCTGATCGGGAGCGCCGTGGCGGCTGCGGCATTTGTGCCGGCGTTGGCGCTGGCGGGAAGCGCGACGGCTACCGTCATCGCCGCGGCGGCCACGGATAGTGATGCGAAAATTACAGCTCGGCGTGATCGGGGAAACGGCACGGGTGCCTCCGAAAGACCAGGTCCACAGGGGACGACTATGGCTGGACGAGGGGCGAAGAGGTTACCTCCACGAATTTAACTTCACAAGATTGCTGCCGGATGTCCTGGGCACGCGGCGGTAGCATCCTGGTCATGGTGGCGGTGTTGGTGCTGGTCCACGCAGGGGTCGCCGCGCTGTGGCTGGGCTCGATGGCATACAGCCTCTTCGTGGTGCAGCCCCGGCTGCCCCGCATCGTGGGCTCTCCCGACGTCGAGGACGCCCAACGCGAACTTGCCCAGGGCAACCGTTGGCCGGTGGTAGCCGTGATCGCCACCTTGTGGGTTACCGGCGGGGCACTCGCCTTCCTCCACGAGGGCCCCTGGTGGCCCCTGATGGTGAAGGCGGGTCTGCTGGGTGCCGCGACGGTGCTCTTCTGGTGGATCTCCTGGCGCGGGTGGCCCCGCCGCGTCTTCGCCCTCCCGTCGGAGCTGCCGGGGTTGCAGCGCGACTTCCGCCGCATAGCCCGGACGATGCTCACGTTGGTGGCCCTCGCCTTCGCGGTGTCCTTCCTCACGTGAGCGTCGCGCCGTGCCGCGTGGCCCCAGCGGTAACAGAGAGTTAACCGCGACGATCGTGAGTCTTCCCACGTCAGGTTTGCCCCGGGCGCGTCGGTGAGAAATGGTTAGACCTGAGGAGGTCTTCCACATGAAGAACCGCGACATCGGCGGCGTGCCGGTCAGCGCGATCGGGCTGGGCGGCATGCCCATGTCCATCGAGGGCCGGCCCGACGAGGCGCGCAGTATCCGCACCATCCACGCGGCGCTCGACGCCGGCGTGACGCTCATCGACACCGCCGACGCTTACCACATCCACGCGGACGAGGTCGGCCACAACGAGTCGCTGATCGCGAAGGCGCTCGCCAGCTACGGCGGCGACACGTCGCAGGTCATCGTGGCGACCAAGGGTGGTCACCTGCGTCCCGGCGACGGCAGCTGGACGGTCGACGGCTCGCCGGAGCACCTGCGTGAGGCGGTCGACGCGTCGCTCAAGCGGCTCGGGGTGGACGCCATCGGGCTCTACCAGTTCCACCGCCCGGACCCCCGCGTCCCCTACGCGGATTCGGTCGGGGTGCTCGCCGAGCTGCTGGACGCCGGGAAGATCCGGTTGGCCGGCATCTCGAACGCCAACCCCGACCAGATCCGCGAGGCCAACGAGGTGCTCGACGGCCGGCTCGCGTCGGTGCAGAACCAGTTCTCCCCGGCGTTCCGGGGCTCGGAGGCGGAGCTGAACGCGTGCGCCGCGCTCGGCATCGCGTTCCTGCCCTGGTCGCCGCTCGGCGGCATCTCGCGGGCGGGCGAGCTGGGCGAGCGGTTCGCCCCGTTCGAGGCGGTCGCGAAGGCGCACGGCGTCAGCCCGCAGCGGGTCTGCCTGGCCTGGATGCTCGCGAAGGCGCCCGTGGTCATCCCGATCCCGGGCGCGAGCCGTCCGGAGTCCATTGTCGACTCGATCGCCGCGACGGACCTGGTCCTCACCGACGACGAGTACGCGGCTCTCGACGCCGCCAACGTGCGCCCGTAGCGGCGCGACACGCGGAGGGCCGGCGGGACCACCCGCCGGCCCTCAGCGTGTCGCCAGGCGTCCCGCGTGCGCGGCCTCCGCCGGCCGCGCGTCGCTCGGCCCGCTGCTGATCAGCCGCCGACGGCTCAGCTGCCCGTCGAGGTCGCCGTGGCGCCGCCGGCCAGCGCCCCGTCGATCCGCGACCGCACCGACGGCACGTCCTCCGGTCGCGCCGCCAGGTCGGTTCGGTCACGGCGGAGGACTTCAACGGGGGTGGTCCGTTCGGTACCAGTCGGTCAGCAGTTCCAGGACCGGGCGGCGGCCCTCCAGGATGGCGAGGTCGTCGCGGGCGTCGTAGCCGACGCCGGGCAGCCGGTCGGCGGCGGCGATGCGGTTGAGCATGAACGGGGCGAGCCAGAAGTACTTGGCGGCGGCCGACAGCCGGATGGCCCGGTGCACGTCGTCGGGCTCGAGCGCGCCGGCCAGGCCGCGGGCGTAGCCGTCGCAGACCGCCGCGCGCACGTCGGGGAGCCCGTCGATGGGCACGAGGCCGTCGAAGAACGTGTCGAGGATCAGGTTCGCCGGGTCCTCGCCGATGGCGCCGGGCCCGACGAACGTCCAGTCGAACAGCACCGGTCCGGCGTCGTCGACGACAAGGTTCATGGGCCACACGTCGTGGTGGCACAACGTCACCGGCAAAAGATCAACTTCGGCGAGTACGCGGTGCCGGCGCTCCCAGATCTCGCGCAACGTCGCCCGCAGCGGGGCGGGCCACACCTGCGCGGCCAGCGGATGGTCCCACGCCACCGGGTCGGCGACCGGCCGCGACAGCGTGTAGTCGCGCAGCCAGTCCCGGGACAGCCAGTCCACGGTCAGCCACGCCACCGGGGCGGGCTGGCCCGGCCAACCGGCCTGTCCCGTGGCGGCGAGCCAGGACGCGTGTGCCGTACCCAGCCGCCGCGCGAGGTCGCCGAACTGCGCGATGGTCAGCTCCGTGCCGGGCGTGCCGTCGACGTCCTCCAGCCACAATGCGATCGACCCGTCGTAACGGTCGACGGAGTCGAGCAGCCTGGGCGGCCGGATCCCGCCGGCGGCGAACGCCGCGGCACACAGGCCCGTCCGGTAGGCCAGACCCTCCCGGCGCCAGTAGTTCCAGTGACCGGGATCGTCGCTGGTCGCCCAGTCCGCGCGGCCGGACACGGTGCCGCCCGGCCACAGGATCTTGAGGATGGCGGTAGTGGCGTTCCGGCGTACCCGCCAGATCCCGCCCGTCGCCGCGTTCAGGGGATTGTGGTCCAGCGGCTGCACCGCCCAGCCCGGCTGCAGGACGTCGGCGATGGCGTCGGACACCTCCCAAGGGTAAGTGGTTGCGCGACCGGGCATGCTTGCTCTCGTGAGTGACGACGACCTTCGGGTACGGCCCGGCGTGGTGATCCCGCGTGCCGAGCTGTCCTGGCGTTTCTCCCGTTCGGGTGGCCCCGGCGGGCAGGGCGTCAACACCGCGGACTCCCGGGCGGAGCTGAGCTGGGACGTCGCGGGCACCGCGGCGCTGTCCGACGCGCTCAAGGAGCGCGCGCTGCACCGGCTCGCCAACCGCCTGGTGGACGGCGTGCTCACGATCGATTCGTCGGTGCACCGCAGCCAACTGCTCAACCGCCGCGATGCGGAGGCCCGCCTGGTCGCCCTCGTGGTGGACGCGATCGCCGCGCCCCCGCGACCGCGCCGCCCGACGAAACCGTCGCGCGGCGCGGTCGAGCGCCGCCTGGACGCCAAGCACCGCCGCTCCCAGACGAAGCGCCACCGCCGGGCGGGCCCGGACGACTAGCGGCGGATCCGGCGTCGTCTCCTCGAACGCCCGCGCCATCGCGTCGGCCAACCGCGCCCGACGGGCGTTGCCGCGCCGCTGGTCGGTCACCGCGAGCGTTCCACGTCCGTCACTAGATAGACAGGCTTACTAGTTAGACATACTATCTAGTGGTGAGCGAGTCGCGATGGCCGTCGGAGTGGCTGCGGGGCGTCCTGGAGCTGTGCGTCCTCGGCGTCCTCGCGGACGGCCCGACGTACGGCTACGCGATCGCGCAGCGACTGGAGGAGGCCGGGCTGGGCGTCGTGAAGGGCGGCACGCTCTACCCGCTGCTCGCGCGGCTGGAGGCCGACGGGTTCGTGGAGTCGTCCTGGCAGGCGGGCGACGGCGGCCCGGGCCGGAAGTACTTCTCCCTCACCCGCACCGGCGCGGCGCGCCTGCGCGAGCGCGCCGGGCTGTGGCGCGGCTTCACACACCTCACCCACGGACTCCTGGAGACCCGATGAACCCCCGATGGCGTGACGCCTTCGTCCTGACCGCGCGCATGCGCGACGTGCCCGGCACCCGCATCGGCGAGGCGCTCGCCGAGGTCGAGGCCCACTGCGCGGAGAGCGGCGAGACGCCGACCGAGGCCTTCGGCGACCCCGTCGAGTACGCGCGGGCGATCGCCGACCAGGCGCCCGCGCGGCCGGCCGGTCGCGGCGTCGGTCCCGGGCGTGGGGCGCTGGCGACCGGGTGCTACATCGCCGCGACCGCGCTCCTGCTCGAGGGGTCGGGGGCAGTGACGGGCCGGGACCTGCCCGTGCTGACCACGGGCACGCTCGTGTCGGTTCTGGTCGGCGCGGCGTATGTGTTCGGCCTGCTCGCCCTCGCGGACCGGTTGTCGCTGTGGGGGACCACCTGGCGCCTGCCGGTGCTCGTGCTGCCCGGCGTCGCGTTGATAGCGCTGCCGTCGTTCCTCATGCCGCAGCGGTTGGTCTATCTTTCGGGCGTGCTGGCGTTCGGGGCCTCGGCCGTGCTGTTCGGCATCGGCTGGCTGATCACGCGGATCTCCGCGCAACCCGACCTGATCGTCGACCCGCGCACGGGCACCACGCCCATGCCGGCGCCGCGGTGGGCGCTGGCCGTGATCCGGTTCATGCCGCTGCTGTTCCTGGCCGCCACCGTGGCCGTGGTGTTCCTGCTCCCCGACGCCTGATGACCGTCAGTCGAGCCAGGCGCGGACCTGGGCCAGGTCGCCGGCCGGGTCGGGGCCGACCGGGTCGACGTTGAGCACCGTGACGCCGGCGGCCCGGTAGGCGGCGATCCGGTCGCGGACGTAGCCGGCCGGACCGATGAGGCTGCCCAGCTCCAGCAGTTCGGCGGGCACGGCCGCCGCCGCGCCGGCCTTGTCGCCGGCCAGGTACAGCTCCTGGATCCGGTCGGCCTCCGCCGCGTACCCGTAGCGGCAGGCCAGGTCGTGGTAGAAGTTGCGGCCCTTGGCGCCCATGCCGCCGAGGTAGAGCGCGACCATCGGGCGGCCCAGGTCGCGCATCGGCGCGAGGTCGTCGCCGATGGCCAGCGGGCCGCCCGCGACGACCTCGAGCGGGCCGAGGTCGGGCGAGCGCTTCGCGGCGCCTTCACGTAGCGACGAACCCCAGACGGCGTCCGCCTTCTCGGGGATGAACAGGAACGGCAGCCAGCCGTCGGCCACCTCGGCCGTCAGTTGCACGTTCTTGTCGCCCAGCGCCGCGACGTAGATCGGGATGTTGTCCCGCACCGGACGGGTGAGCATCTTCAGCGGCTTGCCGAGCCCGGTGCCCTGCCCGGCCGGCAGCGGGATCGGGTAGGCGCCGTCGTTGGTGATCGTCTCGCGGCGCCACGCCCGCCGGCAGATGTCGATGATCTCCCGCGTGCGCGCCAGCGGACGGTCGTAGGGCACCCCGTGCCAGCCCTCGATGACCTGCGGCCCTGACGCGCCGAGGCCGAGGATCGCGCGCCCGCCGGAGACGGCGTCCAGGCCGGCGGCCGTCTGGGCGATGAGCGTGGGGGTACGCGAGTAGATCGGCAGGATGCCCGAGCCGATCTGCATCCGTTCCGTCTTCGCGGCGATGTAGCCCATGAGCGTCGGCGCGTCGAACCCGTACACCTCGGCCACCCAGAGGATGTCCACGCCGACGCGGTCGAACCCGACCACGCGCTCGATCAGGGACTTCGGGTCGCCCGCGTACTGCATCGTCGCGCTGAGTCTCATGGGCGCATCTTACTCGACGGTAACTTCTGGCCCGACGCAGCTCGCCGTCATGATCCTCATGCACCGCCTGACCACCGTGCTCTTCGGCGAGGAGCTGGCCCGCCGGGCGATCTTCTACGTGATCGCGTGGCCGACGGCGTTCCTGCTCGTCAACGCGTACAACGAGAGTCTGTTGATCGCGCTGGCGCTGGGCGCGCGGTATCTCATGCACCGGGGCCGGTGGGGCTGGGCCGCCGTCCTGATCGGGTTCGCCAGCTCGGCGCGCGTCCGGCATCCTGCTCGTGGCGCCCTTCATCTGGGGGTACCTGCGCCAGCACGGCTACTCGTGGCGGTCGCCGGTCCGGTCGCTGCGCGGCGTGCGACCGGACCTCCTGTGGATCCTGCTGACGCCGACCGGCCTGTTCGTCTACATGGCGTACCTGTGGCAGGCGTTCGGCGACCCGCTCGTGTTCAAGTCCGCACAGGACGCCTGGTGGCGTCACGCGCGCCCGCCGTGGACGGGCATGATGCTGGGCATCGACCTGCTCCAGCAGCGCTGGCCGGTGGTCGACCCTGACGCCGTCCGCAACATCACCAACATGATCACAATCGTCCTGACGCTGGTCCTGCTGGTGGCCGCGGCGGTGGGCCCGTGGCGGTTCGCGGGCGACCGGACCTACCTCGTGATCTTCTCGGCCGCCATGTTCGCGCTCCCGTTGTGTACGCCGATGGAAAACGGGTACTCCCCGCTGGACAGCCTGTGGCGGTACGTCGTTGTATTCCTGCACGACAAGTCCGTCGGTTGAGGAGACGCATGGACGACATCACGGCGTTGATCCAGGACGACCACGAGGCCTTCCGCCGGGGCTTCGCCCGCCTCGACGACGCGCAGGGCGTCGACGAGCTGCGCGCCATCTGGGAGCCGTTGGCCCTGCACCTCGACATCCACGCGGAGGCCGAAGAGACGATCTTCTACCCGCAGCTGCTCCGCCGGGGCGACGACGCGGAGGAGGAGACCGACGACGCGATCCGCGACCACAACAAGATCCGCGACGCGATCTCCGAGTCGCGCCGCCACGACGTCGGCTCCGACGAGTGGTGGGCCGCCGTCTGGGCGTGCCGCCGCGAGAACACCGAGCACCTCGGCGAGGAGGAGGACGAGGTCCTCCCCGACTTCCGCCACAACGCCACCCTCGAGCTGCGCGACGAGCTGGCCACCGCCTGGCTCAAGTACTACGCCGAGCACCCCTCCGGCCGCGGCCTCACGTTCCGCGACAAGGACCCCAAGGAGTACATCAGGAACAACACTCCCTAGGTGACTGGTGTTAAACGATGGCCGCGACCGGCGTGGCGACCAT